>ONBW01000015.1 GCA_900316165.1 uncultured Lachnospiraceae bacterium
TCATATAACCAATATACTCATCCTCTGTGATTTCTTCTTTTTTATAATAAAATTCACAGTCTTCGTCATAAACATCATGTGATTCATAAGAATCTTCTGGAGTATTCCACCCAATAGAGAAAGTCTCAACAGGGTCACCATAGCCATTATATCTGCCGAACTGTCTGCCCCGTCCGGGACAGGTTGTGTGTTATTTATTATCATATACTATAAGGTCGGAAAAGGGAAGGTTTTGCAATTTATTTTTTAAAAAAAGTTTTTGTGATATATTTTGTGATACTTTTGAAAGGTTTTGCAGTCTGTTTTTAAAATGTCTTTTGCGATACGTTTTGTGGTCCGTTTTGTGATACAGCGGTGCCCTGCCTGCGCACTCCCCTGCATTCCGGGCTGCGGTCATTTTTTTTAGGTAATATGACCGAAGACGAGAAAATGAGTCTTGTGTCCGATTTCGCAATATACCTGTTTGAGGATATTTTTGACCTTGAATTAGAATATTAAATAAATATATTTTTATCTTTATTATCTCCATCAATCAATACAGATAGAGCGAATTGCAGTGACTGATTGGGACTGATTGGGGCAAGCAAAAATAGTTGCATATGTCGTTGGAATATGGTAAAGTATGAATAGGAAAAGCGGACGTCATTCTGCTCGTGTGCTGACACGTAAAATCCGAGATCAATGCGGGACATAAGGGCCCGACCGTTGGCAGGCAACAGAAAAACCTGATAGTAAAGCAGGGCATAAGGACCTGACCGTTGACGGACAACAGAAAAATCAGTAACAAAAGGAAGCCGAGTGGCACTGCGGTGTTGCAGGCTTCCTTTATTTTTGCCATTTAAATGGAGAAAAAACGGTGACGAAAGAACAGGCGATAAGTATAGTAACATCCTGCGCAGAGGCATATAATAGAGAACTTTTAAATAAATGCCTGCTGTTTGTTATATCAGATAAGCATAAACGAATATCTGTCATGGAAGCTTGCAGGTGGGATCAGGGGCTGCATAGGGTTTGTCAGTGACGCTAAAGAAAAATATTATATCCCCAATACACTTCTTAAAGCAGATATACGAGATTATATCGTTGATTCAGGGCGTATCCTGATAACTTATAGACGGGATATTTCTGAAGAAAAGTATTCTGAGATCGTATATGCGGCTAAAAAAGTTGATTGGAAAAGTCTCGTCCCAGAGCTACATCCAATGCCATCATTATGCTGAACCCAAATGCAAACGCCAAAACACCAGAGTTGGAATGCTTACCATGTGACATCTCTGGAATCAGCTCTTTTATATGAATTTCCTGCTGTCTGAGTCTTTTAGCGTCCATTTCCATTAAAATAATCATCGAGAAAGCTGTTTCTTCATAGCTCTGATTTCATCACGCGTCTCAGGAGATATCGTTCGGGACTCGATAATTTTTTGCAGAGTCTTCTGCTGCACTTCAGGATCCAGCCTGTTCTGCTTTAGAATAGGCATGACTCCATCTGGGAAATGCAGATAGCATTCTGCCATAGCCCAGGCAACTGCCATCTTCGAATAATACGCCTTTGCATTTATCTGCTCCAGCGTATTTACAGTGCGTGAAAGCCACTTCTCGTCGATATAATAATTAAGCAGGATCACTGCAGCAAATCGCTGCTCGAATTCCTTATCAGATGCTATATATGGCTGTAAAAAATAAAAGACTCTCTCCTGCTCTGTTCTCACGAATTTAAGTCCGGTGCAGAAGCTGTCACAGACTGACCAGTTATTTATTTTCGGTATAAATTCCTTTATCAGTTCCAGACGTTCCTCTGTCTCGCATTTCACATATCCAATCATCATGCCTTGAAGCATAATCTCTTCAAATGTGTCATCAGAAAGCTGATGCAGGTTTTCCTGCCAGTCAGCTTTTGACAGCCTCTTAGCCATTTTACGAAGCTCAGGAAGCCGCACGCCAAGGATTGAGTTCACACCCGGAAGAAGGCCTGCCGAGAATTTCCTGTATTTTTCATCTGAATGATTAATAAGCTCTACTTTAATCTGTTCTCTATTCACAATAAAAATCCTTTCAATCTTAAAGGAAAATGCCTAAAGAAGATTTTACCATAACCATCAACCATTTTCTTCCAAAAAATACGGGTTCTATTTTCAGGACCATCTGTTTTTTCATTTATCTTTCTTGTAAAAATACCGTCGTTGGACTAAGATGATATCAGTGTCGCTTTATTTTTTAAGAAAAGGAAGTTTACAAAAATGACTATTCATGAAATTGAAGAACAGCTAAAGGCTGATCCGCGAAATGCGGAATATACCAAGCGTGATGTGCCACCTATTTTTCAAATAAACAGCGAGGCAAAGATTCTTATCATCGGGCAGGCGCCTGGAAGAAAAGTGGAGGAGTCAAAAATTCCGTTTAATGACAAATCAGGCGAAAAGCTTATGGACTGGATGGGGATTGACAGAGATACCTTTTATTCGAGTCAGATAGCTATCATGCCGATGGATTTCTATTATCCTGGAAAGGGGAAAACAGGCGATCTGCCGCCTCGTAAATTCATTGCAGAGGAATACCATCCGCAGATCCTCGAGGCTATGCCTGATATAAAAATGACGTTTTTAATCGGCAAATACAGCATAGACTACTATCTGAAGGGCAGGGCGAAGAAGAACCTGACTGAAACTGTCAGAAGCTACAAGGAATATCTCCCTGAGTATTTCCCAATCGTGCATCCCAGTCCCCTGAATTTCCGCTGGCAGGCAAAAAATCCCTGGTTTGAGGAAACAGTAGTGCCCAAGCTGCGTGAAAAGGTGGCTGGGATACTCAAATAGGTATTACTTTTCCAGATAATATTTCGTCTTGCTTTCCACAAAAAATACCGGAGGGTTTTACCCTCCGGCACTCTGTTGTTACCCAACACTCATTATATAATCGATATAGCTTGCGAGCTCGTCTGACATTTGGTCCGCTTCTGAAACACGGATATGACCAGGAGTTCCGCAGCCATTCTTACTGTAGAGGAAATGAGTGACCTGCGGATTATCAATGCCTTTTACTACCTCATCAATTGCCTTGTCCCACGATGAGTCGTGATTTAAGATCGTAGTCGTGCAGATAATTTTAGCTACTGAATAGTGGCTTAGAAGCTGATTAATAAACCAGGCATAGCGATCACGCCATTTTACAGCCATGCTGCCACTATAATCATCCTTCATGAAATCTATCGGGTGGCTGTCATTCTGTCCTAAGGCAATGACGACAATCTGAGGAGTCCACTTTGAAAAATCCCAATCAGTGGCAGGAGCAAGCCGTTTATTAGCCTGACACTTATCAAAAAAGCTCTCCATTCCATCCTGCTCAGGCTCATGATACCAGCCGATACCATCCAGGAGAGCTATACCGCCCTGAGAGGTATCATGGATTTCAGCATGAAGCTTTCTCGCAGTCATCCACGCGTAAGAATACCAGCTGTTAGAGTACTCACCATTGTGAGCTGGATCCTCTTTTCCAGTATAGAGAACAGCCTCGCTTACTTCACCACAGCTGACTGAATCACCAAAGAATTCAATTCTCCGGCCGCTTCTTATACCCAGCTCACTGGCTAAAATACTTCGGCTTTTATTTGCGTCAAAGACTACAGCATCATCGTCTACCTGAAATGACATGATAGTGATGATATTCATAGTATCCATCCGCTTGAAAAAAAGGACTTCATGAATCCTATCCGGATCAAGACCCTCAGCTAAGACGATCTCACTTCTGCCCTCCTTTACCTCAAGCTTTGACTGAATACCATCTACGATGACACCAAGGAAGACATCCCAGCCTTCTCTTTTCACGCTTATCTCTGCCCTGAGCGAACTCCCCTGAAAACGGATAAGAGCCAATGACGCAGCAAAAACCCATCTGTAACCTTCACACTCCGGATCCTTTTCCATTCTGCCGCAATAATGAATGCGGCTGTCGTCATAATCTATCTTTTTCACAGCTAAAACCTCTAAAATACTTTTACAAAATTTCCCTCCCCATTAACCAAATAGCTGACTCACTTCAACCATAAAGAACTAATTTAATCTATTACCGAGCTTAAAATAATCTCTGCCTCACCCTTAAACTCAGCCGTCCCGTATCCGGCCGGGATAATGAAGAAATCACCTTTCTTAATTTTTACTCCGTCGATCTCTGCAGATCCGCCGATTACAGACGCTGTCATAAAGGTATCAGTTACTTCAAGAGAGGCATTGTTCTTAAGGCAGAGCCTCATAACCTCGTACTTATCACATTTGTAGATAGTCTGTACCTTATCCGGTGTGTTGGCTGCATCAATCTTTGTGTGGTCAATAAAGCACTTGTCGAGAGGAGCTGCCGGAACAGTTATCACATCAAGTGACTGCTTTACGTGCAGCTGTCTTAATTTGCCATGGTAGAGCCTGTCATAGTCGTAGACTCTGTATGTGATATCGGAATTCTGCTGAGTCTCTAGGATAAGAAGGCCGCCTTTTATAGCATGAACCGTACCAGGGTCTATCTGAATGAAATCTCCCTTGTGAACAGGAATCTCACGGATAAGCTCGCTCCACTTGCCATCAGCAACCATCTCCTTCAGCTCATCTCTGGTCTTTGCGTTGTGTCCAACTACAAGGGAAGCACCCTCAGGAGCATCGAGCACATACCAGCACTCCTTCTTGCCCAGAGCGCCATTCTCATTCTTAAAAGCGTACTCATCGTCAGGATGAACCTGGATTGAGAGGTCTGATTTGGCATCGATAATTTTAATCAGAAGTGGGAAGACATCCTCTTTTTTCTCAAGCTGAGTTCCCTCCTCATAGAACGGGCAGCTGCCGTCCTGCTTCTTTGCCTCAGCATTCTTACTGTAGAAAAGCTCACGGTGATTTTTGTAAACCTCTGAGAGCTTCATTCCGCTGAAAGCTCCGTTTCTTACAGTTCCATCGCCATTCGGATGAGCTGAGACGCCCCAGCATTCGCCGATATCATCGCCATCCACCTGATAGCCGAAGTCATCTCTGATCCTCGTTCCGCCCCAGACATTATGCGTGCAGACCGGATCCATCAGCATGATTTCAGGCTTTTTTCCAGCAAAGCTGACTTCATTTAAATAAAAAGGTTTAGTGTCGTTCTCGTGTGTTTCGTTAATTTTAATCTCCAAAGTATGCCTCCCAAAACTAAGTCCTGACGCGATGATATCAGTTCTGATATTCTCTCCCCAGGTCTCGTCGAACCAGCCCTTTAAGCTTACCGCATTTACCGCATCCCCGTCAACTATGGCCACAGCCTCCGGGCTCATGTCGGTCGCACTGACGACCTGTCTGTAGGTCGCGATTATAGAGGTTCCAACCCCTGTAAAAATAACCGACTGTCCTTTTTCGGATGCTAAATATCCCTCTGCGAACCTGTCCTGAACGCATGTCTTTTTAGTCTCATCCGCGATAAAACCATTAAGCGTTACAAAAGGCTTATCTATATACTGGTATGTCTCTGAAAAAATAAACGGCACCTTCGAAATATCTTCAGCCGTTTTATCAGAACCACCCTCCGCATTTATTTTTTCAACGAAATTTACCAGCATTTCAGCCAGGAAATGATGCCCGAGATTATTAGGGTGCAGATCATCGGGAGTAAAATCACGGCGTTTAATTTTTCCAGTGAGAACTGCCTTATAAAGAGATGTGTCTGATGAAAGCATTGGCACACCATAGTATCTGCAGACCGCTGAATGCTCTATCTGAGAGCTCTCTCCACTGCTATAGTAGACATTTCCAAGCACTATTACCGCTGTCTTTGAAGGAAGTGACAGGAGCTGTCTAATGACACCCTCAAACGTCTCTCCACGGGCTGGGTTAGCCAGATCGTTTACAGAAAAATCTACCATAACAAGATCAGGTTCAAAGGCTGCTACATCGCGCTCAAGTCTTGCTGAACCTAACAGAGATCCGGTTCCTCCGATACCAGAATTCTGGTATTTAATCTCTGCATTCGGAAATTTCTCACGCAGCCATTCAGTAAAAAGCGCGCTATAGCTCTTCTCGACGGAAGTGGCCAGAGAGCCCTGCGTAATAGAGCCGCCAAAGGCCACAACAGAAAGCTTCTCACCTCTTTCTGCCCTGCCACAGAAATCAAGTATTCTGCTTTTATCTCCCTCAACTATTATGGCATCATCTAAGTCTATGCCGTATTTTTTAGTTAAAAAATCCATCTGACAAACGCCTTTCACAAGCATTTATTAAACCAGAATTCAAATGCCCTTCATCAGCATTTTTCAATCATAATAAGTATCCCGGTAAAGTCCTCTCTCGGAAGCTTAAGACAGAGACCTGCGTTGTTAAGCTCCTCTCCTCTTATACCGGAGATATCTAGAATTCTTCCTTCTGAATTTCTGTCAAAATACGCGTCGGCACTTGTTACCGCGATAACTCTGTATCTGAAATCAGGTGAAAGAACCTTGGTCTTTATCCTGATGCTCCTCTGGTTTGGCTCGGCGAGAGGCTGCATAAACCAGAGTGCGGCTTCGCTCCTGTCCTCAGATATCAGCTCGAAGCAGTCCGCATTGCCGGAAATACCGCCTACAGGGCCGTCAACTCTTCTGCGGTAGCTTTTTATCCTGTAGTAATCACCTTTATTAACCAGATCATTTAAGCGTTTTCTAAGCCTTATCTGAGCTGGTATCTTACTTATATCTTCTTCTGAAATCGCGGTGATATCGAGCTCATAGCCGAAGGTTCCAGCCATAGCCATGAGGCCTCTCGTATCAAACGATACATTTCGGCCAGAGATATCGTTGCGGTTTTTGCAGACATGAGCGCCCATCGTTGACACAGGGTAAATAAGCTCTGTACCCTCGCAGATAGAAAGCCTCTCGATAGGATCCATGTCATCTGAAGTCCAGATCTGCGGACTGTAATAGAGCATTCCACAGTCGAACCTTGCTCCACCTGAGGAGCAATTCTCAATAAGGAGCCACGGAAATTCCTTAAGAAGCCTCTCCTGAATCTGATAGACACCTAAGACATGCCTGTGGCAGACCTCGCCCTGCCTGTCAGCTGGCAGGTAGTGTGAATACGCGTCACAGATAGGCCTGTTCATATCCCACTTTATGTATGAGAGATTATTTTCCTTAATCTGAGCGGCTATTTTTTCATAGATCAGCTCTAAGACCTTCGGATTAGAAAAATCAAGCATCCACTGATTTCTGCATTCAGCTGGTCTTCTTCCTGGGAAGGAAAGTACGTACTCGGGATGACTCCTGTAAAGCTCACTGTCCTCAGAGATCATTTCGGGTTCGAACCAGAGGCCTAATTTCATACCATTCTGTATAGCTGCCTCACTTACAGGTTTAAGACCTTCTGGCAGCTTGTTATCTACAGGCAACCAGTCTCCAAGTCCGCCTTCCGGCTCACTTTTAGACTTTCTGAACCAGCCATCATCAATAACAAGCATATCGAGACCCGATTCCTTCGCTTTACCTAAAATGGAAATAAGCTTTTTATCGTCAAAATCGAGATACGTAGCTTCCCAGTTATTTACAAGAATAGGACGCTGTTTGTCCTTCCAGGCACTCCTTATGATATGGTCATGTATAAATCTATGGAAGGTCCTTGTCATCCCTCCAAGTCCGGCATCTGAATATGTCATAATGACTTCCGGAGTATAGAAAGACTCTCCACGTAGCAGCTTCCATCTGAAATTCTCAGGATGAATACCAAGAACTGTCCTGCTCATTCCAAAAGAATTAGTCTGGACCTTAGCTAAAAAATTTCCGGAATAAACCAGTGAAAAGCCGTATGCTTCTCCACTCTCCTCACTGCAGTCACTTGATATAAGTCCAAGAAAAGGCTGACTTTCGTGTCCGCTCTCTCCCTTAACTGATTCAGTGACAATGGTTCCCGGCTTTACCTTCTGGAACTGTATCTGATGCTCTCTTGCCCAGGCTCCACTCTCATAGAGAACAGAATAGTCATCAAGCTCTGCGTCAATGCACATTGAAAGAGCTCTGTCGATATAAAAGGCCTTATTCGAGCAGTTTTTAATTACGGCCCAACGGGTTATTACATCCAGATCACTGTAAACAGTGTAATTGAGCTCTACCTCTATTTGTCTTATATCATCACGAAGAGTAATAGAAAGTGTCTCACAGTTACTGTCTGTATGGTCAAAAGAAGCCGGAAGTCCTTTGATCTCCGGCTTTGTATTTCTTATCTGGTATCCCTTGTAAAATAACTCGATACCTCTGACATTATCATTAGAAGAGATATCCAGACAGCTTTCGCGGAAATCTCCTACTCCAGCTGTTGGATACTCAAAGGGAAGGTTATCAAGAAACGAGACCTTTTCGCCTGGCTTCTCCGAAGGCTCGCTAAGCTCCTCAAGCCGAAGGAGGTCTTGGGACGGGGCCTTCTCAAGCCTCTTTCCGTAATAGACATGGCCTAAGTAACCGTCAGCTGTTACCTTCATCAGGTATGAAGTCTTCGGAGTCGACAGGTGAATCAATCTTGTGTTCTGATCAAAATAAATCATATTATCTGATTCCTATTTCTGTATCAGTAGTATTTGTAACACTGTGCTCTTTTATATAATCGATAATGAGATCAAGCTGCGTAAAAGCAAGTCCGACATAGCTGTCAGCTGCTCCATAATAGAGAGCTATTCTTCCTGTCTCACTGTCATGAATCGTAGCGCAAGGGAAGCAGACATTCGGTACGAATCCTCTCTCCTCATACCACTCTTCTGGTGTAAGAAGGAAGGTCTCGCAACGGTATTTAACTCTTGATGGCTCATCTATGTCGAGGATAGCTCCACCGACTGAATAGACATAACCATTGCAGGTTCCTGAAACTCCATGGTAGAAAAGCAGCCATCCTTCTGATGTCTCGATAGGAGCTGCGCCTCCGCCGATCTTTAAGCTCTCCCACCACTCATTTCCTTTGCTCATTACATGGCGGTGCTTGCCCCAGTAAGTGAGGTCCGGGCTCTCAGAGATGAAGACATCTCCGAATGGTGTATGTCCGCTGTCAGACGGACGTGAGAACATAACGAAGTTTCCGTTTATTTTTCTAGGGAAGAGAACTGCGTTTCTGTTAAATGGGAGGAACGGGTTCTCGAATCTTGTAAATGTCTTGAAATCCTTTGTCTCTGCAATGCCTATTGCTGCGCCATAGAAGTCACCGCACCAGATGATATAGTAGGTGTCTTCTACTTTTACAAGACGTGGGTCATAGGCGTATACCGGCATGAAGTCATTTCCGTTCTTGTCGACGAAATGGATCTTCTCCTTATCAAAGTCCCAATGGATTCCGTCCTTGCTGTGTCCTAAATAGATGTAAGGGATTCCATTGGTCTGCTCACCTCGGAATACTCCGATGAATGCGCCCTCGAAAGGCACCACTGCGCTGTTAAAAATCCTTGCCACTCCCGGAAGAGGATTTCTTCCGATAACCGGATTCTCGCTGTATCTCCAAACAGGAGCATTGTTAAGCTCAGCCGGAGCGTCCTGCCAAGGCATATTCTTTACAGCCGGGCTGTTTAAAATCTGATATTTCCCCATAGTTTTTTCCTCTGTTATTTACTGATGAATTTTTTGTTCTTTCTGATCAGCTCAACTCTCTGCTTTACGCAGTCTACTGATCTGCCCGGATCCTCGTATCCATTGAATACGAAATCCTTAAGTCTTTCAATATCTGTATGAGCTACATGAAGTCTGGTATCTGATGAAGCATAGTAGATATAAACCTCTCCAGCCTCATTAACTACAGCTCCGTTTGTGAACACGACGTTTGATACGTCGCCTACTCTCTCTGCCCCTCTAGGTCCAATGAAGAGCCCGCCCGGCTCTGCTATAACCTTTGAAGGGTCATTTAAATCTGTTGCAAAACAATAGAGCACATACCTGAGTCCTGCAGCGGTGTTTCTTACACCATGAGCTACATGAATCCAGCCCTTGTCTGTCTTTATAGGGACAGCCCCGGCTCCGTTCTTAGCCTCTGTGATCTGATGATATTTTCTGATGCTGGTCATTTTTTCCTCATCGATTACAGGATGAGTGATATCATCGCAGAGTCCAAAACCTATTCCGCTTCCACTTCCAGTCTCTATAAAGTCATCCATCGGTCTCGTATAGAAAGCGTACTTTCCATCTACGAATTCAGGATGGAGAACGACATTTCTCTGCTGCGGCGAATGAAGTGTCTTAAGGTTCGGGAGACGCTCCCAGTTCTTTAAATCCTTCGTACGCACGATTCCTGCAGCGGCTACTGCGGCTGAAAGATCGTTACTTGAGGTATCCTTACTCTCTGAGCAGAACACTCCATATATGTATCCATCCTCATGCTGTGTAAGCCTCATGTCGTAGACATTGGTCTCATTTGGTTCAGTATCTGGAAGCTGAATCGGCTCATCCCAGAATCTGAATCCATCCACCGGGCTGTCACTTTCTGCTACTGCAAAAAATGATTTGCGGTCATTTCCCTCAATACGCGGAACCAGATAATACTTTCCGTTTATATAGAGGGCTCCTGAATTAAGTACGGCATTGATTCCCAGACGTTCCATTCCAAAAGGATTGGTCTTCGGATCAAAGTCGTATCTCCAGGATACAGGTACATGATCTCTTGTAAGCACCGGGTACTCGTATCTCTCGAAAAGGCCATTGTAAAAGGTCTCATCTGGTTTATTTACTCTGTTGTATAAAGCTTCCTGCTCATTTATTAGTTCACTTATACTTTTTTTCTTCAAGCTGCACCTCTTACTTAGCTTTTATTTTTTTGTTTACGAGTTCCAGTGCCAAAAGCACCATTCTTCCGTTATGATACGGACATTTCCATTCTTCTACTATAGGTCTTCCTGGTATCGGTTTTCCGTCTTTATCGAGTTCCCAGAACCATTCAGAACCTTTTCTTTTATCAATTGACTTTGTTTTTATATAAGTCCAGCAAGCCTCGGCTGCGTCGAGATATTTCTTCTCACCAGAGCTTAAATACTCATAGAGAAAACCATTGACTGTCTCGGCCTGTACCCACCAGACGCGGTTCTCGTTAACCTTATCTCTTTCTTTTTCCGTTGGAAGAGACGCTCCATCAAAACAGTTATTAAGTATCTCTTCGCTTAAATCCCGTGCCATATCGGCAACAGGCTTACTCTCTTTTCCGAGAACCTCCATTCCCCATCTGATAAGCCACGCTGTCTCGATATCGTGACCATAGGAATGCAGATCAATAAGTGAGTTATAATTCTTATCGAAAAATACTTCCTGTCTGTGCTTAGCCGGGTTATAGATTTTACTTAGAAAAATATCCAGCATAAACTCAAGTCTGCCAGAAATCTTTTCTTTCATCTCTGCGTTATCCTCTGCTTCAAGAAGCTTTGCATAACCCTCATAGACATGGAGAAGGGTGTTCATCGTTCGCTCCGCCATGACACCGTTCTCTGAAAGTTTTTCGTTTGATACCGGAGAAAAATCGCACGCATATGCTTCTCCGTATCCATCTTTGTCGCAGCAGTGCGTCTCAATTGTCTGATACAGCTTCTCTGCAATACTGAGAGCTTCCTTTTTCCCTGAAATCTCATAGTAGGCAGCAAGTCCATAAATACCAAAGCCCTGATTGTACGTATGCTTTGTAGTATCATATGGTTTTCCGTCGTAGGTAACTGACCAGAACAGTCCGCCATTTGTCTTGTCGTAGATCACATCTCTTAAGAAACAGTATGCCTGATCGGCTGCTTCTCTGATCTGAGCTGAACTGACGCCTCCGGCCTTAAGATCCTCTTCAGTTATCCTACCTTCTGATACAGACTTAAGTACCGAGGAGAAGAACCAGAGTATTCTGCTGTTAAGGATTGAACCCTTGACAGCTTTAGGATCATCAACCAAGTCGTAATCCATATACCCTGTAAAGCCACCATAGGTGTCATCCTCCCTCTTAAGCCAGAAGGGAAGGATGACTGTGCATAGATGGCTTTTCATCTCATTTGTCATCTGTGTAAAAACATCGTTCATTTTTTTATCCCTTTACTGCTCCAGTAGCAATACCACTGTAGATCTGCTTCTGGAACAGGATAAATACGATAAGTGCCGGCAGGAAGGAAATAATAACTCCTGCGCAGATCAGGTTGTACTTAGAACCCATAGGTCCTACGAATACATAGAGTGAAGTAGCAAGTGTCCTGACATCAGGGCTCTGCAGATAAAGGTTTGCACAGTAGTATTCGTTGTAAACACTTACGCCCTTAAGAATACAGCTTGTAACGATAGCCGGTTTTAAAAGCGGAAGTATAATCTTCCAGTAAATGGTCCAGTAGCTTGCTCCGTCCATGATTGCCGATTCATCAAGTGATACAGGAATGTTCTCCATAAACTGAATGAAAAGGTAGATGGAAATTACATCAGTTCCGCACATCATGATGATGTAGCCGTAGAGATGATTGATAAATCCAAGCTTTCCCATAATGTTGTAAACTGAAACCTGCATTGCTACTGCAGGAAGGAGGCTTGCAAAGAAAAACAGGTTTCTTATGAGCTTATTTCCTGGGAACTTGAATCGGTTCAGGACAAATGCAAGCTGTGAACCAATGATAACTGATACGCCAAGTACCACTACCATTACGATAAGGGAGTTAAAAAACGCTCTGCCCATGTTTGCCTTAGTAAAGGCAGAAACGAAGTTGCTGAAGTTCAGCCAGTTCTTCGGAAGTGTCATAACACTTGTCGACTGATATTCCTTATCAGACTTGAATGCTGTGATCACGCACGATACTATAGGGAGCAGTGCTATAAATCCGAAGAAACAGAGTGAAAAGTATTTGAGGAATCCCCAGACGCACTGAGTAGGTGTATATGTCTTTTTTGCTTTAACAGGCTTATATGTCTTTACTGTCTTATCCATTATTTAGCACCTCCTGCAGCTGCAGCTTTTTTAGCTGCCTTTTCAGCTTTGAGTCTGGCTTTCTTTGCCTTATAGGACTCATCCTCTGAATCCGCATCTCTGAACACATACTTGAAGAACAGCTTCTGAAGTATGGTGCAGATAAAGATGATAAGGAGAAGTACAATAGCCATCGCGGACGCAAGACCTACTTTCTGCGAAGTATGGGCGATCCTGTTCATGATAACGAAGTACGTTCCTGTTCCATTAGCACCGTCTGTGATGACGTATGGAGGCTCGAATGCACTTAACGAACCTGTGATACTAAGGATGATATTTAAGGTTACGATTGTTTTGATAGATGGAAGAATTATGTACCTGAACTGCTGCATCTTGTTTGCTCCATCGAGTGAAGCTGCCTCATACAGCTCGGAATCTACCGACATGATAGCTCCGATGAAAAGTACCATATTCTGTCCGAAGTATCTCCAAACTGAGGTAAATACCAGGGACCAGTTGTTTACTCTCTGATCCTTAAGCCAGTACGGAAGATCCGCGAGATTGAATCCGCACCACTGAAGAACGGTATCAAGCACGAAACCTCTGGTAAAGAAGAACTTAAAGATAAATCCGATTGCAATACCACTGATCAGATAAGGGAAGAACATGACTCCCTTGAAAAAGTTACCACCCTTTACCTTAAAGCTTAAGATTGTGGCCAGATAGAGTGCGAGCACCAGCTGAACTAAGGCGCCTACCATGTAGAAGAGTGAAAGCTTCAAAGCTCCGAAGCAATCCTTTCTTCTGAAGACATCCATATAGTTCCTTAAGCCTACGTACTGTCTGTTCTGTACCGGCGTGGTATATTTCATTTTGTAAAAACTGAACTTTACCATCTCACCAAAAGGTATATAGGTAAAGATCATAAGCAGTGCCACGGGTATCAATGAAAATCCTATGACGATCAGTACCTGCTGGACTTTTCTGCTCGTAATCCATTTTTTAAAGCTTCCGGCCCCTGACATTTTATGCCTCCTGTTTAAATCAATACTTTACTTCGATACCGTTTGCTTCCTGAGCGTCACTCCACTTCTTGTTCCACTCATTCATGATATCGTCGAATGATTCGTCACCCTTTGAAGCGTGCTCAATGATAGCCTGTACCTTATCATTTCCACCGTTGTTGATGTTAAGCTCTGACTCAGAGTTCATATCGTTAAGGTAATCCTCTTCTCCCTCGAGAGCCGGCTCATCCTCTTCGATATCTACGCCCTTGAAGTCAAGCTTTGTGCTGTTATCTTTTTTTGTTACAGGAAGGCCATCCTCGTTATATGAGAACTGTGACTCATCTGTCATCCACTTTACAAAGATAAGTGCTGCCTTCTTCTCTGTGTCTGAAGCATGTACGTTGATTCCGTATGAATAGTCAGCACCAGCTGAAGCGTACTGCTTTCCGTTTACTGTCATAGGGAACGGCATATAACCTACATCATCACCCTTGTCACCAGCTGCCTCCATCTGAGGATAAGCCCATGAACCAAGAACCATGCAGCCGATCTTTCCGCTGTTAAGCATTCCCTTTGAACCTTCCCAGTCTGTTGTGGTGTAGTCATCCTCTGTAAGTCCCTTTGATACTGCATCATAGAGGATCTTGTAAACGTTATAAGCATGAGTGTCATCGCCTGGATCAGAGAACGGATTCTTTGTATGAACAAGCTTCTGGTTCATATACTTTGTATCGCCTGTTGCATTGATTCCGATGTAAGCGTCCCAGGCACCCATTGTCCAGCCAGCTGCGTAGTTGGTGTAAAGAGGAATTGCATCTGTCTTATCCTTGATCTTCTGCAGATCCTCGATGAACTCCTCAGGTGTTGTAGGAAGTCCTGAGATTCCAGCGTCTGAGAATACCTTCTTGTTATAAACGATACCCTGAGTTGTTGCTGTAGAAGGAACACCGTAAACCTGTCCGTCATACTCCCAGGTATTTGCGTAGTTGATTTCCTTCTCCATATTGTCGATCGAATCAAACGGCATAAAGTATGTAGAAAGATCTGACTTATCTACTGCCGGGATCATCATGACTGTCTCATAATCTCCTGACTGAAGATGTGTAAGAGCATCATCAGCATAGTTTGTATCTGTGGTAACTGTTACCTTGATGTTCGGATACTCCTTGTTGAATGCTGCGATGTACTCTTTCCAGGTTGTTCCGCCGTAATCATCAGAACTCATATCTGTTCTGTGATTGAACACTGTGATGTCAGCCTTAAGATCTGTGTCCTTGCCAAGCTCTGTGCCTGAATAGGTAAGATCCCCACCCTTGCTGTCGGCGCTGCTGGAGCTGCCGCCTTTTGAACTACTGCTGTTTCCGCATGCTGCCATTGATACGCACATAGCAGCTGCTAATGTAAGAGCCATTAATCTCTTCTTCATTTTTAGTCCCTCCTTCATCATTTGGACTGTTAACTATAAACTTTAGCTTAGCTCTTTTCTTAAGCTAATTTAATTATACTCTTTAGCTTAATTTAGTCAAGGAAAAATCACATACTTTTTACAATTTAGTCGATTTTACCAATTAAATAAGCTATTAATTGTGCACTTTTCATAATTAAATTGGCTAATTTTACATCGCTTTAACTTAATTAGCTAATTTTAATGGCTAATTAAAGCGGCGGATAATTAATTTCCGCCGCCAGATTAAATTTATTTAATCTTTAAACCTGGATTAACTTTCATCCGAAATATCCCTGACTGAATCCTTCTCTATAAGTCTTCCGCCTACGATCTGGACTCCACCCTGGTATGGCTTGTCATCAAGCTTATGAATCACCATGTGAACTGCTTTTCTCGCCATATTTTTTACATCGATCTCATATGTGGTAATACCGATGTCACAGAGACCAGGATACAGGTAATTATCATAGCCGACAACAGAGATATCATCCGGAATACGATAGCCGTTTTTTCTAAGCTTATGGATCAGATAGCTGGCTGAAAGGTCACAGTTACAGACGAATGCTGTCGGCATTTCCTTTTTCGGTGGAAGCTCGAAGAATCTGTCCTCGTTTATTTCACCGGTCTCTCTGTCTCTATCATCCATTATGAAGATATCGTCCCTCGTGGCGCCATGCTCCATCAGGGACTTCGCATATCCTAAAAACCTGTCATTTATTGACTCTGTAGCATCTATAGTACCGACGAAGCCAATTTTTCTATGACCATGTTCATATAGATAGTTCGTCATCGCAAAGCTTCCATAAAAGCTGTTTGATATGACTGCTTCGGCATTCTGCTCAGTCGTTGAAAAATCCATATAGAAGACAGGTATTCCACTTTCTTCTTTAAGAGTCTTTAAATATCCGTCCGCAAGCTTTCCTATGACGATTATCGCGTCAGCCTTCTCCTCAGCAACAAGTGCCGGCATTATATGGTCGGCTTCATCCTGATCAGATACCGGCTCCATAAAAGCAAAACTGCCTCTGTCTACAGCGATCGTAGCGACTTCCTGGTACATCTTCACATAGAACGATGAGTACTTTCCCATATACCTGTCAGCAATCAGGACGCCAATATTGTAATGACCGGATAAAGTTCTTTCTCTCTTTATCCTTCTGCTCTTCTGGTACCCCATCTCCCCTGCCAGGTCGATGATCTCTTTTCTTACAGATTCGCTTACTCCCTTCTGACCTGACAGAGCTTTAGATACGGTAACAGTAGATACGCCAACCCGCTCCGCTATATCTGACAGTGTGACCTGTTTAGACATATTTCCTCCTTTTATCGAACTGCTTGTCAGTTCTCTGCAAGCTTTGTCATTGCGCTCTTAAGCTCTTCAAGCTTCTTATCGGCGTCAGCTACACTTTCTCCTTTAACTCCCATGTAGAACTTTATTTTCGGCTCTGTTCCCGAAGGACGCACACAGCACCATGCGCCATCTGAAAGCTCATAATATAAAACATTGGATTCCGGAAGTGACAGACTGCTCTCCTGTCCGCTTACCATATCCTTACGGATACCGCTCTTGTAGTCGCGAAGCGCAAGTACCTTGTAAGCTCCGAGGCTTTCTACTGGCTCGTTTCTCATTGTCTCCATCATTGATTTGATGGCCATAGCTCCGTCCTCACCCTTTTTAGTAATTGTAAAGAGAGTCTCTCTGAAATATCCGTATTTCTTATAGAGGTCGTTCATAGCATCCTTTAAGGTCTTGCCATGCTTTTTGTACCAGCATGCGACCTCGCAGAGAAGCATTACCGCTACAGGTGCATCCTTATCCCTCGCGTAGGTTCCTGCGAGACAGCCGTAGCTTTCCTCCATGCCAAAAATAAACTCGTGGCTGTTATTCTCTTTAAAGAGCTTAATCTGCTCTCCTATGTACTTAAATCCTGTAAGGACCTCGATAAGTGAAACTGAATAGTCCGCTGCGATGGCCTTCAGCATATCTGTAGTAACTATAGTTTCTACTACAGCTGCATTCTTTGGAAGAGTACCCGTAGCCTTTTTCTCACGGAGCAGATACTCACCAATAAGTACTCCTGACATATTACCGGTGAAGCTGATGTATCCACCATTTTCAGTATCCTTGCAGTAAACTCCAAGTCTGTCGGCATCCGGATCTGTAGCAAGAACCAGGTCAGCGTCCTTTTCTTCAGCGAGCTTTAAGGCAAGCTCAAAAGCCTTTGGTGATTCAGGATTTGGATAAGAAACTGTAGGGAAAGTGCCATCCGGCTTCTCCTGTTCTGGAACTGTATATACCTTTTTAAATCCGAGCTCCTTTAATACTCTTCTGACAAAGACATTTCCTGTACCGTGAAGTGGAGTGTAGACTATAGTAAAGTCATCAGCCATCTCTTTAATTACTTCAGGATGAACTGACTGCTTTTTAAGCTCAGCGATATAGGCATCGTCAACCTCATATCCTATCACATGGTAGAGGTCTGCTACCCTTGCACTCTCCTGGTCTATAGTCTTTACCTCGGAAAAATCAGTGACCTTAGCCACCTCTGCAAGGATATTCTTATCATGAGGAGGAGTGATCTGTGCACCATCCTCCCAGTAAACCTTATAACCATTGTACTCACGTGGGTTGTGGCTTGCTGTGATAACGATTCCTGCAATGCAGTGGAGCTGTCTAACTGTAAATGACAGCACCGGCGTAGGTCTAAGGCTTGGAAAAATAAAGCTCTTAATTCCATTTGCATTGAGGCAGAGAGCTGCCTCCTCAGCAAATTCCTTCGACATGATTCTGGAGTCGTATGCTATAGCAACTCCCTTATCCTCACCGTGCTGCTTTACTATGTAGTTTGCAAGACCCTGTGTAGCCTTGCGCACGGTGTAGACGTTCATTCTGTTCGTTCCTGCGCCTAAGACCCCTCTTAAGCCACCTGTTCCGAACTCCAGGTCCCTGTAGAACCTGTCGTTGATCTCATCCTCATCGCCTGAGATCTTTTTTAACTCTTCTTTGGTATCCTCATCGAAATAAGGATCATTCAGCCATTCTTCGTATCTTTTTTTTACTTCTTCCGTCATATATCCCTCCAAAAATTTTAGCTTTTTAGTTAATCTTATTATGATTAATTAATTTAAAAAAGTCAAGTACATTAAGTTAATTTAAGCTAAATATTTTTATTACTCAATATTATATATTACGTTGTCTCTGTCTATGTCTACGATTTTATCCTTAAAGCGCACCATCTGCGGCCTTCTCTTTAATTTTTCAATGATGGAATAATCCTCCCAGCAGTGCATTGGAAAAATAAGATCACAGTCGATATTCTCTACAAAGTAATCCATTCCGGCAAAAGCTCCGGCTCCCATCCTAGGATCTAAGACTACAAAGCCGATATCTATATGCTTGTGCTCCAAGTGCTTTATCTGCTTTTTGTAGCCGCCGCTGTAGATGTCACGATACATCTCATTGCCATCCTCGCCGGTATTCCAGACTGAAAGGTCTCCGGCATGGTATATCGTAAGCCCATCGGTTTCCACCACAAAGGCAGCGCCGACATCTGTACTTTTAAGCGTATGGACCTTAAGCCCATCTGTCACGAAATCAGACGGAGCTCCGATAAACTTAATTTTCTTTCTTGTCTCAGGATCATACCCGTTTTTAATCAGGTAATTTTTCCCGAGTCTTATATCCTTTGAAAAAATATAAAATATATCATCGCGTTTCTCTGCCCACTTTAGTACTTCCATCGAAAAATGGTCCTTATGGCTGTGTGAAGCAAAGACGTAAATAGGCTTTCCTGCCGCAAAAACCGGCTCCTTTCCATGGAAGGTGACATCTGCATATGTGCAGGCTGGGAAATAATCAAAGACGAGCTGCTTCGTATCTGTCTCTACTACAAAGGCGCTGTGATGGATAAACGTAACTCTAAGCATTTCTACTCCTGTTCATTTGAAAATACAGTTGACCGTTTCATTATAACTCAAACTTCTGCTATAATACACATATGAAAAGAAGAATAATCATCGCAGCCAGAATCACGGCTGTATCAATCATTTTAGGGATCGTATTAGGCATTGCCGGCGGTCTGTTTTATCTGTGCATTAATGGTGCCACTGTCTTCAGGCAGTCCCACAGCTTCGTCCTGTTCCTTCTCCCTGTAGGAGCCATTTTAGTAAATCTGCTCTACAAGCTGTTTAAGAACGAGGACGACGGAGGCACTAACCAGGTGCTCATCTCTGCGAGATCCGATACCCCGGTTTCTATAAAAATGGCGCCGTCTATTTTTATCTCGACTGTATTTTCACACTTCTGCGGCGCTTCTGTCGGAAGAGAGGGCGCAGCCCTGCAGCTCGGCGGTTCCATAGGCTATAATACCGGAAAGCTGTTTCATCTCACTCCAAGGGAAAAAAGCCTCTGCACGTCCATAGGAATGAGCGCCTGCTTTTCGTCCCTCTTTGGCACACCGATGTCAGCGGCCGTTTTTTCTATCGAGATTGCCATAGTCGGCAGACTTAATCTCGCCTGCCTCGTTCCTTCCGTTATCGCCGCCTACATCTCAAGACATGTCGCAAGGATGATAGGTGCTCCAGACCTCGAGATGACTCTGTCCCAGGCCTTTGAAGGTCTTACCACTGAGCCAATCGCTCTGATAAAGGTATCAATCATCGCAGTCGCCGGCGGACTTGCTGCCCTGCTCTTCTGCACTCTTCTCGAAAAGGGCGGACAGATGACCTCTGAAAAAATTAAAAACAAATATCTGCGCGCCGTTATCTTTGGAAGCATCGTCTTAGCGCTTTCGTTTATTTTTCCAGGACAGACATATAACGGTGCCGGAGTCGACCAGATAAGTGCCTTTATGAGAGGCGACGTGGTTCCGTATCAGTTTATTATAAAAATGATTTTTACCGTGCTCTCTGTAATCGCCGGTTACAAGGGCGGTGAGATCGTGCCGTCCTTCTATATAGGAGCCGCACTCGGTGCCTTTATGGGGAGTCTCCTCGGGCTTTCACCCTCGCTCGCCTGCGCTGTCGGAATGGTCTCGATGTTCTGTGGTGTTACGAGCTGTCCTGTGACCGCCTTTGCTATAGGCATCGAGATCTTTGGCTCGAGCAGCGCGCCGTTCTTTCTGCTTGCCAGCGCGTTTTCATTTTTCTTCAGTGGCAGGAAGGGGCTCTACTCCAGCCAGAAGAGAGAGATGTATTTTTCAAAGGAATAAGCTTTTAATATTTATCAAAGGAATGGGTTATGAACGAAAAGGGTTTATTTAAAATCGGGGAAATTTCGAAGCTTTTTCAGATAGGTGTCGATTCAATCAGATACTACGAAAAGGTTGGTCTCCTACACCCGGTAAGAAACGACGAGAATAACTACAGGCTCTATACACTTGATGATATCCGGACCATGAATACGATCCGTGAGCTCTTAGATATCGGCTTTTCCACTGATGAAATCCTCGATTTTGAAAAGGACAGGAACCTAAGTCACGTGACCTCGATGCTAAAAAAAGAGTCGGATGTGATTGATGAAAAAATCCGTCATCTGATGGATATCAAGGCCAATATCAACTCAAGGCTTCGCTCTATAAACGAGTCCCTGCATATGGATACCTCGGGAAAGATAAAGCTTCTAGACCTCGCCGCACGTGACTGTCTGATGATAACAGATGAAAGCATGCCTGATAACGAGATAAATTACCGGCTGGCTGAGTTCACAAGCAGCTCTGACCAGAAGGTCACGACGATTGGCGCCTGTGACTGTTACATCCTCGATACGACAGTGGACTGCTATGACGACTACCCTACAAAGGCTGTATTTTTTTACTCAAATTACCTTAAATACAAGAGTAATTTTACTTTGCCTGAGGGCTTATACCTGTCACTTACCTACAGAGGCGAATTCAAACAGACCAAAAAATACTATCCACAGCTGCTCGAATACTGCGATAAAAATGGTCTTAAGCCATCAGGAGACCTGATGGAATTCTGCCACATAGACCGTTACGAGACCTCTGAACTTTCAGAGTACCTCACAGAAATGCAGCTTCCTGTAAAAAAATGTGGCGGTTAATATACATTTGTGATATACTTCTGTACGGCACTTATTTAACATGGAAAAGAAAAAGGTTTACAAATGAAAAAATTCACTGAAATTCTTGGAGTCATCGACACCCATGTCTGGGGAATCCCACTTATGGTTTTCATCCTCGGCACCGGTATTTTTCTTACGATAAGACTTCGCGGCATTCAGTTCCGCGGTTTTAAACAGGCTTTTAAGAATCTGTTCTCCAAAGAGGAGAAAGCTGATAAGAAAGGAGAGGTCAGCGGTTTTGCTGCTCTCTGTACTGCCCTCTCCGCTACAATCGGTACTGGTAATATCGTAGGTGTTGCTACAGCTATCGCTGCCGGCGGCCCTGGCGCAATGTTCTGGATGTGGCTTGCCGCTATTTTTGGCACAGCTACCAAATACACAGAGTGTACTCTCGCCGTTCATTACAGACAGCAGGCCAAAGACGGCCACATCATCGGCGGTCCGTTCTATTACATCGAAAAGGGAATGGGCGAGAAATGGAAATGGCTCGCAAAGATCTTCGCTTTCTTCGGTGTCTGCGTTGGTCTTATGGGAATCGGTACCTTCACTCAGATAAATGGTATCACAAGCGCTGTAAAGGGCTTTTTTGATCCGAATAACAAGGCAACTGTTTCTATTTTTGGAACTGATACCTCTATCTCAGTAGTTATAGCCGGCATCATTCTCACAATCTGCATCGCTCTCGTTATCATCGGCGGTCTGAAACGTATTTCAGCTGTCGCAGAAAGAATAGTTCCTTTCATGGCTATCCTCTATGTGGGCGTTGTCCTGATTCTTATCTTTACAAATATTACAAAGGTTCCTGACGCTTTCGTTCAGATTTTTGAAGGAGCTTTTGGTATCCGTGCTATAAGCGGCGGTGTCCTTGGTACTATCATCGCTTCCATGAGAAACGGTATCGCGAGAGGAATCTTCTCAAATGAGGCCGGTCTCGGATCTGCTCCTATCGCTGCTGCCGCTGCCGTTACTGACTATCCGGCTCAGCAGGGACTTATCTCTATGCTCGGTACCTTCATCGATACCATCGTTGTCTGCTCCATGACAGGTCTTGCAATCATCATGACCTCATCATGGAATGTGGATGGTCTTGAAGGTGTTGCGATTACCTCCCGCGCTTTCACAGAGGGACTTCCGTTCCCTCAGCAGGCAGCTTCATTCCTTCTTATGATCTGCCTCGTATTCTTCGCATCAACTACAATCCTCGGATGGGATTACTACAGTGAGAGGTGCCTTGAATACATCGTAGGCGACAGACCAAAGGTCATCCGCGCTTACAGATGGCTCTACATCTTCTGCGTCTTTATCGGACCGTACATGACTGTATCCTTCGTCTGGACCTTAGCCGATATCTTTAACGGCCTTATGGCAATCCCGAACCTGATCGGACTTATCGCGCTCTCCGGTGTCTGCGCAAAGGAGACCAAGAGATACTTCGATGTACTGCATGAAGAGAAAAAAATAACAGGAAAGCATTGATTAATAAAAGACCGACGGACGCTTAAGTCCACCGGTCTTTTTTATTTCACATGATCTATCAGAATTTTTCCGTATTCATTTAATTTTTTCTCAATCGCCTTATAATCTGGCACATACTCCGCTACATGAGCCCAAAAACGCTTTGAATGATTAAGCTCCAGATAGTGGCAGAGCTCGTGGTAGATCACATACTCAGCGCACTCCCTGGGTACATAGAGAAGAAGCAGATTAAAAGTGAGTCTTCCCACCTTTGGCCGACAGGATCCCCACCGGCTTTTCATTTTTCTCACAGAGATATCGTTTATTTTTATCTGATAATCCCTGCGGAAAATCCCATACGCATTCCAAAACAGGTTCTGAAATTCAATCTGAGTACTTACTATCTGCATCCCATTAAAAATACTGCCTGCCTCATACGGCTTTCCAGCCACTATATCCTCGCCGTAATGCTTTATAGTCCAGTCAGGTACAGCCTTAAGCCTTTCTGCGACGAACTGCTCCCATCTCTTATGAGCCTCGTCGACGCGTTTTCTGCCTGCGATCAGCTCGTCGCCATGTTCTATCAGCACCTTCTCAATGAAGCTTACTGAAACCTGATATGGCGCAGATACCAGGATTACTCCGTTCTCATCAAGTCTGAACCTTATTGACTTCATCCCTTTGCGGCGCGTCAGCACATATTCTTTTTTCTCTCCGTTAATCTCTATCTGACTCATTGAAAAATAAAAGCAGCTTAAATATAATCTTCTATCTCCACAAGGAACATCTCATAGAGATCGTCCTCGCCTGCGAGAAGTGGCGAATTCTCTCCGCCGCCATTTGTGCTCCGGCGCATAGCAGCGTAGCTCTCCTCACCGGCATTTACGAGGTCTATCGCAGAGATTTCATAGCCCTCACGATTAAGGATTCTGCAGAACTCTGAGAGTCCGCCATCCTTTCCCCGCGTATCTAAAAGTTCCTTACAGAAGGCCTTATCAGTCTTCGCTCTCTCCTTTGCTTCCTCAAGCGTATCGTATACAGTCATAGTAATCCTCCTTCCGTAACCTGAGTTGACAATTCA
Organism: uncultured Lachnospiraceae bacterium; assembly: GCA_900316165.1. GTDB lineage: Bacteria > Bacillota > Clostridia > Lachnospirales > Lachnospiraceae > Weimeria. The sequence continues at coordinate 23,927 of ONBW01000015.1, forward strand.
GCCAGGAAGATATATCATACATGTATAAAGAGCTGCCGGATAGACGGTCAGCCCCATAATTATTCAACACAAATAGTCGTCAAATTAGGGTGATTGGCGGCTATTTTCTTTCACTATGATCTCTCCCATTATATCATAGGCAGCTGCATCTACACAAGCGAAAAGCAGCCACAGCCGGACGCTTTCATCCAGCTGTGGCTGCTGTTTTTTACTTATAAATCAGACCTCGTAAAATCTCTCATATCTCAAAGGATTGATGTCGCAGATAGGGTCTTCACCAACGATAGTCTGGGCGATGATATAGCCGACTGCAGGAGCAGTACCGAAGCCATGACCATTGAAGCCACAGGCAAGGACAAGTCCATCTGCTTCCTTTGGTCTGCCAAGGACACAGACACCGTCCTTTGTCATATCAAGGATACCAGACCAGCTGCGGACGATCTTTGCTTTTGCGAGAGCTGGAATCCAGCCTTCGATTGCACGGCAGCTCGCGCCGAGAGTAGCCGGATGCTGGATACGCATATCGTTAGGATCCTTTACATCGATAAACTCCTCAAGACCTGACTCAGAACCGAATACGAATGAGCCATGCTTTGTCTGGTGACCATAGAAGTCAGCAGCTGCTGTACCAAGCATCTGAGGGAACATCTCCGGCTCCATCTCGGTTACAAGAGCACAGTCTACAAGTGGGGTCATCGGTATGTCAAGTCCGATAGTATTGATGATTCTTCTCGAATCATAGCCAGCGGCAACTACTACCTCACCGCCCTCAAGAACTGTACCGTCCTTAAGGATGACCTTTCTTACTTTTCCTTTTACTTTTTCAAGAGCCTCTACCATGGCACCCGTGTAAAAATGAACGCCAAGCTCTATATCCTTTAAGTAGTAAGCGAGGGTTGCGACAAGTGGGTTAGCGTGTCCATCCGTAGGGCAGAAGCTTGCACCCATTACATCCTCTGACATATAAGGACTGATTTTTCTTACCTCATCACCTGAGATCATATCGAGCTTGAGGCCGCCGGCAGCACAGCTGTCTGCAAGAGCCTGGAGCTTCTTCATATGAGCCTCGGTCTTTCCGAGACGAAGGTTACCCTTCTGAGTGTACTCGACGTCGCGGCCAAGCTCCTCAGAAAGTGTAGGCCAGAATTTCTGTACTGCTGCCATTGCGATAGGAAGCTCTCTCGGATCACGGCCTGACTGACGGACACCGCCACCGTTACGGCTTGAGCCGCCATGTCCTATAGAGTCGCTGCCCTCGAGCACCATTATATCCTTAACACCCTTTTTGGTCAGATAATAGGCTATAGCACAGCCTACGATACCGCCGCCAATGATAATTACGTCTGCTGTCTTCTTCATCGTAAGCCTCCTTTAACTGCATCTTCCTCAAGTCCTCTGTCGTTTCCGCCTACACCCATATCTACTGGTCTCATAGGAGTACGGGCTGTGGCAAGAACTACGTCGTTTGGCTTTATGTGAAGCTCTTTTGCTACAAGTCTTCTCGTAAGGGTTCCGCAGGTCTGTCCCTGGCAGAGTCCCATTCCGCAGCGAAGGAGTCTTCTGAGCTCCTCAATTGTTGTAATACCACTGTGCAGTGCCTGTCTTATCTCGCCCTTTGTGACCTCCTCGCAGCGGCATACTAAAAGGTCATCATCATCTTCAGGCACATAAGGGCCGATTTCTTTTAATTTTTCTTCGATATCAAGCATTTTTCTTCCTCCTGTTACTGTGCCTTATAGAATCTGGCTTTGTCGATGTACTCCATTGGTACCTTCATAGTTACAAGATTTGTTCCATCAAAGGCCTTTGATGAGCGGACATTTGTAATCTCTGCCTCGCAGATCTTTTCACCGCTTCTTGAAAGACCGAATCCCTTGTCACCCTTCTGTGGGAGTGGAAGGAACTCATAAGGAATCGTAACCTCACCGAATCCCGGCTCTGTATCCTCAGCAACAAGGAAAATAGCCTGTCCTGAGCAGCTTGCTACGCACATGCCACAGTTGATGCACTCGCTGCCGTCAACTGAGATAGGAAGTGATGTGATATTGTCTCCAATTGAAATGCAGCCCTTCTTGCAGGCATCCTGACAAGGGTTACACGGGATATTCTGGGTACACTCGATAACAGGATGAACCTTGGCCTGTTTTCTGAATCCAGGGAATCTGGTGATCTCATCATCTGCTACATATCCCTTTGTAAGAAGACTCTCAGAGATTGGGATTCCCTCATCAGTCTTCTCGATTTTTTTACCACGATTCTTTGGTGCGAACATTCCCTGTCTTAATGAATCAAGGGATTTCTCGAGCTCTTCTTCTCTCTTCTCTCTTGAAGCAGAATCTGTATATCCAAGGTATTCTGCGATAGCAGCTCCACTCATACGGCCTTCGATCATAGCTGATGAGGCTTCTTCGATTCCGGCTACATCACCGGCTGCATAGATACCTGGGATTGAGGTGGCACCTGTCGCATCACACTTAGGAACGAATCCACCGGTGGAAGTATCCATCTCGATTCCGTCCATTTTTAAAAGCTGAGCCATAGGTGAAAGACCTACTGCTACGCAGACTGTATCGACATCAAAATGCTTCTCTGTTCCTGGGATAAACTGGAAATGGTCATCTACCTGAGCGATAGTAACGCCTGTAACGCAGTCCTTTCCTTCAACCTCCTTAATCGTATGTGAGAGATAGAACGGTACTCCTGTACGTGCGACTTTAGCTGCATGTACTCCATATCCACCGATACGAGGTGCTGCATCAGCTAAGGCTACAACCTCGCAGCCTGCCTGCATCAGCTGGAATGATACTACAAGTCCAACGTTTCCTGTACCAAGCATCAGAATTCTGTTGCCCGGCTTGATATGATGAAGGTTCATCATAGTCTGAGCTGCACCTGCTCCGATAACACCAGGAAGAGTCCAGCCGCGGAAGTTTACCATGTTCTCAGCAGCTCCTGTAGCTACAAGAACTGCGTCACCCTTATAGTGCACTACCTCATCGCCCTGCTGTACGAGGACCTCCTTCTCAGGATAGAGACCGATTACTGTGGCATTAAGCACTACCTCAACGCCTGCCTCCTCGGCTTCCTTAAGAAGGTCCTGTCCTATACGGAAGCCTCTTATTTTTGCCTTGTGCTCCTTTGATCCGAAAAATTTATGTATCTGCTTAAAAAGCTGTCCACCAGGTGCTGCATTTTCATCAAATACAGTTACCTTTACGCCGTTCTTTGCTGCTTCAATAGCTGCTGAAAGTCCAGCCGGACCAGCACCAACCACTATTAACTCTTTCTTTAATACTTCCATCCGAATCCTCCTTAATCCTTCACTTCAAGAGGCTTTACACCGTCCTGTGTCTGAACCTTCATGCCCTCGCGAAGCGGGGTTATGCAGGTCCTGACATTCGGCTGACCATCTACTACCATAACGCAGTCTGTACATCTGCCAATAGCGCAGAACACTCCTCTAGGCTCATGTCTCTTTGCTGTATAGCGGTGGATCATGATGCCGTTTACACGAAGAGCTGCCGCAATCGGCTCTCCCTCGTATCCCTGAAGCGTTTTACCATCATAGGTAAAATTGACTAATTTTCCCTCAGGACTTTCACCTAAGATCGGATGATTTTTAATTCTATCCATTTTCTTTCCTCCTTACTATTACTTCCATATACCGCGGACTTTTCTTATCCTGTAGTACATAGGGTTTTCCATTGCCAATACTTTTTCCATCGGAACCGGCTTAAAAAGCGGGATCTTCATCTTAAACTTAATCCAGAATATGGAGTAAATAAACAAAATAGCTGTTATCACGGCTGTAACACCGAGTATCTGATTTCTCTCAACCGCATTTGTAGAAATATTTGCTATCATAAAAATGATTCCTGCTATGCTTACGCATGGGAGAACAGGTCCAAGCGGCATCTTGAAGTTTCTCGGTGCCTTCGGCAGCCTGTGTCTGAATACCAGAAGGTCGATATTTGCGACTGCGTATGAAGCCATCCAGAACACCGAACCTACCTGAATCAGGAAACTGATCCTGTCTGATGAGTTCTGGCTGATATATGCACAGATCATAATTCCTATGGTTATCATCCAACAGCCTATAAACGGAACCTTGTTCTTATTCGTCTTACCGAAGAACTGTGGCATCAGATTGGTGTGGCTCATTCCTGCAAAAATAGCCGACAGCCCCTGTACTGTGGAGTTCTGCGTACTTACTACCGCAAGTCCTGATACAATGCACATCCAGATCTGTCCGACTTTTCCGTATAGCGATTCGCCGTACAGAAGATGCGGTGCTGCCGAATTCATCAGGTCATTCCAGTCAGTATAATTATGGAAGCCAAAGATCATTATGGCCTGAACTATACAGATGATACCGAGTCCCATGAACATACCGAGCGGAACATTCCTCTTCGCGTTCTTTACGTCCTTTGAAATCGGGATAGCGTACTCAGCTCCGATGAAAAGCCAGAAGCCGATAGCTGTAAGCGATACAATGCTTAAGGGTGTCTGCTGACCTACTACCATTGGCTGATTGATTACTTTTCCAGTACCAAGCTTTAATGCACCAAGGATTCCCATAACAAGCATTGATCCAAGCATCAGGTAGCTTACCAGATCCTGTATCTTTGCGAACATATCGACTCCGCGAAGATTAGCGATAAGGATAATTACTGATGCAAGTACAACCCAGAAGTAATTCGGTACAGGAAGTTTTAAGACCGAACCCATAGCATAGGCGAAAATCGAAGCCTCAACTCCACATGATAAAATATTCGATACCATGTAGCCTCCCACCATAAGCACTATGGTTGGTATCGGTCCGATACCTGCTAAGGTGTACTGAGCTAGTCCACCTGTCACGTTTGGCATTATCGAGTTAAGCTCCGATAGTGTAGCCATCGTGATCATATTGAAAAGGCACGCTATGACCATTGCCGGAATAAACATTATTCCAGCCTCTCCAGCTCCCTGCCCTAGCTGGACTAAGGTACTTGTCGCTATGACGAGGCCGACTGAAACGGATATGACGTTTCTTAAGCCTAATTTCTTTTCTTCCATAAGCTTTTCCTTTTTCAATTAAAAGTCTTAAAGCGCGTCTTTTCCTTCGTCTCCAGTTCTTACACGGATCACATTGTCAAGGCTGTAAACGAAGATTTTTCCATCTCCGATATGTCCTGTGTAGAGAGTCTTTAATAGCTCATCGGTTATTTTTTTAACTCTGCTCGAATCTACTACGACTGAAACCTCAATCTTTGGAAGGAGCTCCATCTCATAGTTCTCTTCTACCTCGTACTCCTTTGTTCCCTTCTCTACTCCGCAGCCAAGTACCTGGGTGAAGGTCATTCCACCAACCTTAAGCTCTGAAAGCTCCTTTTTGATTGCTGCGAATTTTGACATGTCACAGATAACCTCGATTTTGCTTAGTTCACTCATTTTCTTTTCCTCCATGATTTTTATTAGTATAAAATATGCGTATATGTCATTTGCATAATAATACTAATAACATATACGCACTCCATTGTGCTCCTATTTAATTTATGCCATCTCCGGTACATCCCAGAGATTAAGCTTTACACCGATTCCTTCTTTTAAGGCTCTTCTGTATACTGAGCAGCCCCAGGCGACATCCTCTACAGGCATTCCGCCGACCGAATAGACGATAACCTCATCGTCTGACTTTCTTCCAGGAGCTTTGCCCTCGATGATATCTGTGATCTCTGTGATATCTGAGAGCTTGTTCTTTCCCTCGTGAACTAAGTCTGTGAACTTGCATCCTATGATACCCATCTTTGGATATGTAGGATATGGATATTCGTTTGCCCAGGCCTCATAGAGCTTGTAATTATCTACTACAAAGCGGCAGCCACTTAAGTAATCATCATCGAATCTGGCAGCTGACGGCATTGAGATAAATGCACCAGGTTTAACCCAGTCACCACTTATATAAGGATAAGTCTCTACAACCTTTGGATCATTATCTGTCATTGCTGTCGTTGTAAATGCGATGACATCAGCTCCTCTGATTGCTTCCTCTTCAGTCTCACAGACATTTATCTCATCGAACTGTGGATATTCCTTCTTTACAAATGCGATAAATGAATCGATTGACTTACGACCTCTTCCCTTGATATTTACTCGGTGAAGCTTCGGGCAGGTAACTGCGAATGCTGCAAGTGAAGTCTTTCCCATGACACCTGGTCCTATGATTGCTGCGGTCTCGGAGTCCTTTCTGGCTAAGTACTTGGCACCTACTCCAGGAATTCCTCCGGTTCTGTATGCTGAAAGAAGGTTTGCTGACATGAATGCGAGCGGTGCTCCTGTGTCCTTATCGTTTAAGACCATCATAAGGATTGATCTCGGAAGTCCCTTTGCTTTATTCTCAACATTAGAACCATACCACTTGACTCCGGCCATCTGATACTTACCGCCGAGATAAGCAGGCATTGCCATGAATCTTCTATCCTGAGTGTTCTTTGGCATTCCTGGGAATTTCGGATCATCAGGGAATGTAACCATGCAGCCGTGTGAATTGTGGTTTTCACCACCCATCATATAATCTCCAGCCTTAAGGAGCTTAAGCATATCCTCCATAGACTCGATGCATGCCGACATATCCTTGACTCCTGCCTTTACCATATCTGGTTCACTAAGATATAAAAAATCAATCTTTGTATCCATTCTATCCTCCTTCCTGGCTTTGCTTCTATAATAAGAAACTCAGCCAGCTAAAAATAAAAAAGCACCACAACTCTCTTCGAAGTCATGGCGCCTTTGCCTTTTGTTTTCTGTTATGTATACTTTAAACCCTTGTATCATACCAGAGTCAACGGCAATAAATGTTTTTATTTCAATACACCCGTGAATTTTATTCACTATATATAGAAGATATTTTTCATACTGACTCTCTTTTAATAAATTTCACTTGGAAAAATGAACGATTCTATATCATTAGAGATGATCAGCCATATGTCAGATCATCAAATCATGATTAAGCTTATATGATCACTCGTCCAACAGCACTTTCTCGACATCTTTAGCATCATAATGTACAGTTGATACATGAGTCGTCTCAATCAGATACAACGCATGCGCTGCCAAGTGCTCTGCGGCCTGCTCGAGATCTCTGACTCCCGGCTGGTCTTTGTATATATCAACTACTTTTCTGCTGCCTGCATCTGTAACAACACACTCTTCAGGACGTATCTGCATCCTTTTTAAGACTTTTGGCAGCGAAAATCTCTCGAAAATCATCTGCTTTTCGTCCGGAGTATAATCATCTATATCGATTACTGCAAACCTGGTCATCAGCGGGTCAGAGATCTTTGATTTATCATTAGCCGTGGCAATAGGATATACACCATTTGTAGGAATAGTACATTCGACATAATTATCTGTAAATCCAAGGTTATCAAGGAGTGTAAGCAGAGCATCTGCCGGGCTCATTCCGCTCTTCCCGGCATCAGCCTTATCGAGCTCATTGATGATAAATACAAGGTTTGAAGATCCAGCATCAGAAAATGCTTCCATAATCTTTCCTGGCTTTGCGTTTGAATATACTCTCGGACTTCCTGTCAGTGCCTCTGCGTCATTTATTGTGCTCATATCTAGCGCTGTCCACGGAAGCTTCAGGATTTTTGCTACTGCATAGGCTATCTGGGACTTTCCGACTCCCGCAGGTCCGCAAAGAAGCAAGCCATAAGCTGGTAAAGTGTGGGTTCTGTTGATCTGTATAATGGTCTCGATGATTCTCTGTTTTACCTTATCCATGCCATAGAGGTTTTCATCTAAAATTTTTCTTGCAGCAATTGGATCGATTGCAGGGAAATATGCATCCTGCCAGTGGATATTAAGCATCATAGCCAGCGCTCTCATCGCATGTCTTCTCTCATCAGGACTGATGTTCTGTGATCTCGCCATCATAAGGTTTCTCTTTGCCCAGACTGCGATATTCTCAGGGAGAACTGAGGAAGCTACCTTAAGAAAATTCTCCATTCCTGTCACATCGCTCATCCTGATTTTTTCAGCCACTGACTTCTCTTCTATCGCCTCATCAGTTCTCTTCTCTTCCTTTGGGGGCTTCGATGCAAGAAGACGATTTATCACATTCTGTAAAAAGCCGTCCTCACTTGTAAGCCTGCGAAGTCCCGCAGCATCTACTGCACGGATTTTATAAACGCAGTAATTATCTCCCACTATATGACCTGACAGTCTTACATCTGTATGATTATCTGCCAGGAAAAATATAAGCTTTACAAATCTGGAATCTATAGAATTAATCGCTGCGTACAGCTGATCCGATGATCTGCCATACTCAAAGCTTATTTTCTCATCAAATCTGTAGAATCTGCCGCTTACATGATGAACCAGTGTCTGTGCTTTATCTTCTATAATTAGAATAGGATGTTTTTCATCTGCTACTGTTGAATCCTGCTCATATGTCTGAAAAGTAAATGCTTCTTTTCCTGCAACGCCCTTCTGCGGTGCAGCTTTTTCTTCAGAGGTATCACTGAAATCAAATGTCCTTGAACCCATGTAATAGTAATCTCCTAACTATTTTCTTTTTCCACTGATATAAATCTTCAAATATGTTTTTATTCTATATTTTTAATAAGAGAAGTTTCATTTATTTTCCTGCTCTTCTGAGTTCTTTTTACTCTCCTGAATTTTCTGTCTCTGCTTTTCAGCCTTTTCTTTAACCTTATCGTCCTTCGTCAGACCATAAGCTATAGTATAGAAGTAATATGCCTTCTGAGGATCCTTGGCATTCTCGTCAAAATATCTTCCTGATGAATATGCAAGCTGCACCACCTGCTTATCTGGTCCAAATGGTATTCCATCCTTTTTGCAGATTTCCGGGAATTCAGCAAGATTTATTGTTTTCTCATCGTCTTTAAGATGCTTTCCGAGCTCACTTAATTCCTTTTTTACTTCTTCACGTTCATCATAGACCTGTGAATAGAAGAACGCTTCCATCGCTTTTTTTATTTCATTTTTCGTTTCATAGTAATATGCGATATTTCTATATGCCTGAGCAAGTTGTTTCCCTGCATATATATGTGGAAAAATCTCTGTAGTAAGCTCGAGAAACTGATCAATAGATCCCATTCTTTTAACTGTCTCTGCATACTGGAATGCTATTTCAGGACTTATAGGATTCCAGCCCATCGCTTCTTCCATTCGCTCAAGTGCTGTGGCATAGTCGCCTTGCTGCATTGCTATGCTTCCGCTGATCAGATAGACATTTGAAACCGGGACCTCTGGAAGCTGGATTTTTTTCTCAGGCTTTTCTTCAAGCCTGTATATGCTCTCTTCCATAGCTGTCTTGAAATCAAAATAAAGAGTATCTTCATCTTCCTTCTTTGGAAAATCATCGTTAAATGTATCGATCAGTGCCGAAATAGTTCTCTGGGCTTCATCCATTTGATTCTCATGGAATAATTTTCTCGTTTTTTCGAGTGTATCAATAAATTCTTGTTTTTCTTTGTCAGTCATATTTATATTCCTTACTTGTTATTTGCTGCTTTGATATTGTAACACTTTTACTATATTTTGAGAACCATTCTCTTTGCTTCTTGTTATTTATTCATTTTTGTGTAAAATATTAATGGATATGGCTTTATGAATATATTAAGATAATATCAATTAATTTGTTTGATGTATATGTATACTAATAATTTATTTGTATATATGTATGTTTAATTAATTTGTATTTTACTTTATATTATAATCTGTTATTATTATTCTTCTTTGTCTTTTATTTCATATTTATATTCTTATTTTTATTATTATGCTTATTTCTTATTAGTTTATGTTATTATATTATAATTAGTATTTTTCATTATATTTGATTTTGTCGTCATATCTATATTTGAATTTTTATTATTATATTATATTCTATTTTAATTTTAGTATATTAATTTTAATTTGTTTTTGACGTCGAATTTGACTTTTAATTTAATATCATATATAACAATGTATATGTCTTTGGATTATGTATTAGAATTTAAATTATAAATAAATGTTTTATGTAAAATAAGATTTAAAATTCGAATAATAAATCATTGTCATATTTTAAAGCAAATAGTCGTCAGCAAATAAAAATTATAACAAATATACTAATAAGAATACTAATAATAACAACAAACATTAAGATAAAATAAGAATATAACGTGAAATAATATAACAAATATAAATTGGAATTGACATAAGATTACAAACTACATATAATAAAGCATACATAAAGAAAGAGTGTAAACTATTCAGGAGGCCAAATAAATGATAACAATATCGATAGCCAACCAGAAGGGCGGTGTAGCAAAAACAACAACCGCGTTATGTCTGGCGAACGGGCTGCAGGAATGTGGCTATAAAGTGCTGGTGATAGACATGGATCCTCAGTGCAATACCTCAAGTACATATAGAGCAATACAGGAGAATACGGCTACACTATATGATTTTCTACATGAAGACTGCACTATAGAAGAAGCTATCCAGACAACAGAAAGTGGAGATATAATATCTGGCGACAGTAATCTGGCAGGAATAGAAGGAGAATTTGCAGCACATATAAAGAATTATTCCCTACTAAGAAAAGCACTAAAAACAATAGATGATAAATATGACTTTGCTATTATAGATACACCGCCAAATATAGGTTTTTATATGACCAGTGCACTAGTAGCATCTAGTGGAGTCATAGTCCCACTAAAGGCTGAGAAGTTTGCAATAGATGGATTAGCACAGATAATGGCTAATATCAACGACGCAAAAGACGTAAACCCAGATCTACAGATCTATGGAGTTCTGCTGACAGTATATGATAAGAGAACAGCCTTAGACACAGTAGTACATGATCAGCTTCCAGAAATTGGAAAAGAAAGAGGATTTAAAGTTTTTAAAACATCTATACGAACCTGTCAGCAGATTAAAGAAGCACAATCACGCCAGGTAAGACTATTTGATGAATATCCAAACTGCAATGCAGCAATAGACTACGCAAATCTGATAAAAGAATTATTAGAGGAGGTAAAGAAATGAAGGCCAATTCAAAGAACAGATCAGGAAATATATTTGAATCAATTCGAAAAGAAGAAGAAAAGGAAGAAAAAGAAGAAAAAGCCAAAAACAATCAGGTTGATACATCAATCAAAAAGCCTCAGCAAGTAAATATGGCCACTAAAAAGACTGAAACTCTGGCAAAAAATACCAATAATGCAGAGACACAGGAAAAGCCTGCAAAAACAACAAAAACTGAAAAATTCGCAGAAACAGTTTCAAATAACTCTGGCGACAACTACTTAAATATGCCGGAAAATAAAGTTGATTCTTCTGTCAATAACGGTTTATTATATATAACACCAACCAGAAAAAAGACCAGAAGCCATAGAAAAGGCTTCTTATTATCAGATCTGGCGCTTAATAACCTTCAAAAAGAAGCTGCAAAGTACGAAATCAGTGAAAATGAACTAATAAACCAGATATTAGAAAAAATGATCTGATAAGTAAAAATGGCCAGAGTTTCAAATCAATAACAATAAAAAGACATGTACAACAACAAAATTATTTGTTTATTATAGAGTGCTTTAACCCCAGGAAAATCAAAGATCCTGGGGATTTTTAATGGCAAAAAATACTAAAAGACCGTGCAGGAACTGTAGTTAGTAATGGCATCAATACAATAAAGGACTGGCAGAATTTACTTGTGGATAAACCAGTTATGGCTGAAACTACTGAAAATACTGGCAAAAATGACTTAAATAGGGTGACTATAAATATTATGAATCTGAATATAAGTATATTCTACCAGAGTTACAGTAATTTTTGCCAGGATTGTAATATTTGATGCAGGGTAAACAGTAGATGATGCCATAGTATAAGTAAAATCCGCCATTAGAAAACTGAAATCAAGTATTTTATGCCATGAAATCAAAATAAATAAGAAAGACAGGATAAGTAATCTATGCCATGAAAAGAAATCAATTAATGGCAAAAACTACTTGACAGAGGTGGCAAAATAGTATTTAATATAAAAGGAATAGGTAGAATTCGCCATAATAAGAGCAAAATGATGGCGGAAAGTACTGAAAAAAGTTTTACTGGCCGGAGAGGAAGCATATGGAAAGCAGAATCGAGGAAGATACATTGAATAAAAGTGAAGCAAAAAAGCAAATGCTTCCACAAGAAGCAGATCAACAGAAAGTATATAAAGGCACAGAGCTGATATCTGCGAAGTATAAAGCTTCACTTTTAGAAAATAAGCTCACATCCATTGCTCTTTCAAGACTTACAATGGAGGGAGATACTCCGGTAGCTACGCTTTTTCCGTCAGAGATAAAGAAGCTTTTGGGGAGACAGTCAGATACAAATATCTATAAAAAGCTTATCAGTACAGCAAAGACTATGACAGGACATCAAATGGTCATAGAGGATGATAAGGGGAATTTTGAAGTTCTCGCTATGATTACGAATGCCAGATACGAAAATGGCGTGTTTTCTGTCACTTTTAATAAAGTCATAGCTCCATATATCATTAATATCAAGGGCAATTATACCAGTTATTCACTGGCAAATGTCTTAAGATTCAAATGTGATTATTCATTCCGTATTTATGAGCTAATTAAATCAGAGGCCTGGCATTTAAAAAAAGGCGACATGAGTGACTATTATGTCAAGGAATATGGTCTTTCTGAGCTTAAATGTATGATCGGAGTCGTGAATATGGACGAGGCGAAGGTCAAAAGAGCAAAACAGAATGGTGCCAGCTGGGATAAAATCGTAGAAATCGCAAATGAGAAATCGTTTAATGAGTGGGGAGATTTCAGACGGAGGGTTCTGGACAGAGCAAAAAAAGAACTTGCTGAACAGTGTGATGTAAAATTCGATTATGATCCGATAGCAGCTGGACGAGGCGGCAAAATTGTCGCAGTAAAGTTTATTATCAGGTGGAACAACCCTGGTGAGAAGGTTATTGAGGCTATCAGTGCAAAGAAAAAACAGGTTGAAGAAACAAACAACCAGTATGAACAGATGACTCTAACTAATCTTTCGGATCAGATGGAGGCATTAGTTGGACATAATGGGCTTACAGAATCAGATATAAGAGCTTTCCTTAAAGAAGCGCTTCATGATGAGAACGAAGTTATCAGAGCAGTGGAAATGGCTGACAGGCAGACAGGACCATTGAATAATTATCCTGGTTGGATTATCTCATGTATCAGAGAACATTATGATGAATCAACTATGGTAATAGAAGGATCAAAGGAGAAGGGAGATAGAGTAGTAAAGGCAAATGAAATTTTAGCTTCAAATTCGGATGAAGAGACAAAGAAAATGTCAGCTAATTATTGGAATAAGGCTATGAGAAAACGTTCGGATAATTTCAAAGAGTTTGAAGATTACCTAAAAAGCAGAGGAGTATCGATGGATATGTTCACTGATGGAAACGAGGACTACGAGTGTGGTGATAAATTCATGCAGTGGATAAAGACAGGTGAGACTGATCCGTTCTGATATCAGATCAGTTCATCAAGTGTCTTTCCGTATGAAGGCAGGAATTCATCTATAAAATCCTTAAGCTCAGGGAGTTCATCACAGAGTGAATTTATTTTTGCACCGGTAGAAATCTTTGCAGTTTTAAATTCGCTATTTCCGGCTTTTTCTTCTTCGATACATTTGATGTAAGCTGAAAGTTTGTCAGCAGCTTTTACGAGACGACGCATATAAATTTCGTTTTCATCGCTTTCGACAGGCGCTTCCTCACAAACTATTGGTCTATAGCATTCACGTAAGTCGGCAGGAAGCTTATTTATAAGTGTAAGCTCAGCCTTGTGCTCCATGGATTTGTAAGCGGTTTTTAAATCATCATTTGCGTACTTGACTGGGGTAGGCATATCACCGGTTATGATCTCTGAAGCATCATGATAGATGCCAATCAGAGCGGCCTTTTCAGCATTCAGGTGTTTGCCATATCTGGTATTACCTATTACGCAAAGGGCATGAGCGATAACAGCTACTTCAAGGGAGTGTTCACTTAAAGATTCTCCACGGGCAGAGTGCATTAAGGCCCAGCGCTCTATGTATTTCATCCTGTCTATTGCTGCAAAAAAAGTACTGTTTGTAACCATAGTAACCTCCGTCAGTTAAAAGTATGTATCAGCTTACAACAGAAATTAATTTTTTTCAACTGTACAAAGGCTATGAAGATGCGTTATAATATATAGAATTGTAAAAAGAACAGGATGGGAGCTCTTATGACAGAAAAAACAGAGCTGATACACGATTTAAGTGTAATCGGACACCTTTCTAAGAAAATAGATTTGAGCGATAAAGAGCAGGTCAGGGCAATTCTTGTATTACAACGGGACGATGGCCTCTTCAAGACCAATTTTGGAAAGCGTTTTATTGCAAGGCTTATTGATTATTTTACAGATAAACCGGCGAAGGATACATGTATTTTTACAGGGAAAAAGCTTAACAGCCTATTTCCTGTATCAGAAGATTTTCTTGATATCATCTACAGCTCACCGGAAAAAGCTGCAGATATACTCCTTAACTCAAAGACAGGGACTAAAAGGACTAACCAGATAGAAAAACCTGAAGAGCCTGTAAAAGAGCTGGAACTGGAAAATCCAGAGCCTGTAAAGGATGTTAATCCGGTAAAAGAGTCATCAACTGAAAAAGATATTGAAAACGAGGAGGAATTGATCAAAAAGTCCCCGTATATTCTTGAGGAGCTTAGATATAGGCAGAGAGAGGCAGCAGCTGAGGAAGAAAACAGGAATGCGATAAGAGAGCAGGAGGAGTTAAGGAAAGCTGAAAAGAATTTAGAAAAAGAAGAAGCTCCGTATAAAGCAGTCCGTGAAAAAGCAAAGCAGGCAGCTGATGTTGCAACAAGTGCAGCAAATGATGCAAAGGATAAAGCTCATGAATTTTCCGGTGCACAAAATGGAGAAGGTAACAGTGTCCTGGATCTGTTTAAAGATATAAAAAAGCCATGGATATATAGTAAGATTTACGCTATTCTTTTTGTGATATTCCTTCTGAGCGGATACTGGTTTATTATGACAAGAGGAGCCGGTGCTGTACCGTTTGAGATGGTAATCGGAGCAGGACTAGCTCCAGTGGCTGTCATTTTATTTTTTGATGAACTGATGGAGATTTATGAGAAGTCTGAATCGTTTAAGACGACTTTGATGCTCTCGGGAATCGGTGCTCTTATGTCGCTGTTCTTTTCATGGGCGACTGGAAGCATTTTTTCAGGAATTCCGGCCATACACGTGTTTTTGAGGGCTCTTATAGAAGGAGCTGTATGTATGCTGACACTTCTGGGAATAGTGATGCAGCATATCAGAAAAACAGGGAAAAATCTGACTATGCTTCAGGGAATATACTATGGCAGCTGCTTTGGCGTAGGATTCGCATTCTACGAGGTCTGCGACGGGGCACTTTCACAGTATTTCTCAGACTTAAGACCCGGAGTATTTATGTGGCATCTGATTACACAGTCCACAATGGCCGTTGGAGGACGTATAGTCTGGTGCGCAGTCATAGGCGGAGCATTTTCAGTAATCATTAAGAAGGCTGACGTCATAAGAAGTCAGGAGTTTTTAAAAATGAGCCTATTGGCGTTTATTTTTCCATTCGTAATGCAGATATGCTGGGATGCTGGTTTTATGAATTTTGGACTCTACGGAGTTTCTATAAAGAATATATTTCTAATGATTGTTGATCTGATGGTACTGAATCTGTTCCTGCACCGCGGGATCAGAGAGGCACGGAAGGAGAAAATAGATGTATAAAGAAATCGCAAAATTTATCTCATATGGTAATATCCCAGAGGATTCGATCCTTTACAAACTTGGAGATATTTTCAGGCAGTTTGATGATGGAGATGTCTCTAATGCAGTACTTACCAGGGAGATTTACGAGCAGGTTCACAGGCTTTTGGCTCTTGCCACAGATTATGGCTTTGACGGTAACCTCTGGCAGAACTATCTGACTTTTCTTCTGATAACTGATGAGAATCCGTTTTCTATTACCTGTGAGAAGGTCGGTGCAAATGACGGCTCTGTGAATGAATTTGCAAAAAATGATTTCAGAGCTGCAATGAATCTGTTTCATTTTGACTTCTCTGCGATTGAAAAAGCACTCGGAATCAATGTTTTTACGGTTCTTACTCATTACAAGGCAGTCGTAAAGAAGGATCTGATGTACAACCATGCTGTCTCAGAAAAGGTTCGTTCTCTTTCAGAGAAGCTGGCTAATGCAGGTGATGAAAACCGGTTCTTCGATATAATGACAGATTTCTATAAAGCCTATGGTGTAGGAATGTTCGGACTCAATAAGGCTTTCAGGATTTCAGATACTGACGATAAGGTTGTATTTCACCCTATCAATAACATGGATGTCGTACACTTATCAGACTTAGTCGGCTACGAGGAGCAGAAGAAGCAGCTTGTAGAAAATACCGAGGCCTTTGTAGAGGGCAGAGGAGCTAACAACTGTCTTCTCTATGGAGATTCAGGTACAGGAAAATCGACAAGTATAAAGGCTATTGTTAATGAATACTATGATAAGGGCCTTCGTATGATAGAAATCTACAAGCACCAGATGAAGGATATCAGTACTGTAATCTCTATGATAAAGAACCGTAATTACAGGTTTATCATTTATATGGATGACCTTTCATTTGAGAACTTTGAGATCGAGTATAAGTACCTGAAAGCTGTAATAGAGGGTGGTGTTGAGACAAAGCCGGATAATGTCCTTATCTACGCCACAAGCAACAGACGTCACCTGATTAAGGAGGACTGGGCTGACAGGGATGATATGGAGAGCAGCGCAGGCATCCACAGAAGTGATACGGTGGAGGAAAAGCTTTCACTTGTGAACCGCTTCGGATGTCAGATCAACTATTCAAAGCCTGATCAGAAGGAATTCTTCACGATAGTAAAGGAACTTGCACACAGATGTCAGATTCCTATGAGTGATGAGGAGCTTGAAAAGGAAGCAAATATCTGGGAACTCCGCCATAACGGTATGTCAGGCCGTTCGGCACAGCAGTTAATTAATCACCTTAAAGGTCTGACTCTAAAGTGATTTTTGTGTTAAAATATTTTAAAAAGGTGAAGCGCTTATGAATACTGTAACTCTTATCTGTCAGGGATGCGGAAGACCTTTTGAGATCGCTCAGGTAGACTATGACAGAATGTTAAATGAATCAATGCAGGCGCCCAGGTTCTGCTCTACACAGTGTGCTTTCCACGGCTGGGATCCACAGGCGGTGTGGTTTGGCAGATACAGGAGAAGCTTAGAAGGGCAGAAAAATTGATCTGATGGACAAAGTAAATGATAACAGATATGTCTTTGTGGATTTTGAGATGCAGCCGGTAGATCACAGGGATCATCCGGACGAATGGAGCATAGCCAGGCATGAGATTATTGAATTTGGTGCTGTGATGCTTGATAAAAATCTCAAAGAGATATCAGAATTTCAAAGTTATGTAAAGCCTAGATATTCCGAGAAAATCCAGGAGACTGTCGAAGCCATGACTGGAATTACAGCAGAGACTGTAAGTGATGCAGCCGATTTTTCGGAAGTCTTTAACAAATTTGTCAAATGGTGTTCATCTGACGGATTGACTTACTGTGTATATGCCTGGAGTGGCGCAGATAAAGGCCAGCTGGTACATGAGATAGCGCTAAAACAGATTGAAAAAACGCCGGAAGTAAACTATATGCTTTCTCACTGGTTTGATTTCCAGAAGATTTTTACGAAAACCATAGGTAGAAGGCTTGCGGTATCACTTGATAAGGCAGTAGAAGCCTGTGGACTCGATTTTGAGGGACAGATGCATGATGCCTTATGGGATGCAAGGAATACTTCAAATCTTTTCAGATTAACCTCAGATAGGGACAGCTTTAAAAAACGTATCCCAGGGATAAAAAGGGAGCTTGATTCCAAAGAGCATTTTACTACGTCTCTTGGTGATCTCGTGGATATGAGCGGTTTTAATCTCCCTAAACAGTGAGAACCATAAGAATAAGCATATATTTTATACTAATAATTATTGGTATAAAATATATGCTTATTCTATATAAATACACATACAAATACATATAATTATAAAAGGAGAAAAAATGGAGTACGGTTATTTTGATGACAAAACAAGAGAATATGTGATCACAAATCCAAGAACGCCTGAGTCTTGGAGAAATTTTTTCGGAAATGAGAAATACAGTGTTGAGATTACAAACAATGCTGGTGGAAAGAGTCACTGTGCAGGCAGCTGTCCTATAAGCGACAGGTATGTTTATATCAGAGATGATGATGACAGGGATTTCTGGTCAGCATCCTGGCAGCCTGTTGGAAAGGACTTAAAGGACTACCACAGCATCTGCCGCCATGGTCTTGGATATACAAAGTTCTATGCTTCCTACACTGGAATCCATTCAGAGGTACTCTGCTATGTACCTGTCGGTTGTGATTATGAGGTGTGGGCTGTTAATGTGGAGAATCATTCTAAGAGACCGAGAAACCTTACAGTTACGGGCTTTTTATCCTTCCCTGTAAATGATTCAGATCTTCTCTATACAAGTCGTACTCTTTATCAGAATAATAAGCTTAAAAGCCAGATCTATTCAAACCTTTCGGCAGATACAAACAGATATGACGGGAAGAGGCTTATTGAAAGGTTTTTAGGACTTTCAGGCAGTGAGGTCTCGTCTTACTGTGGAGACTGGGATTCATTCTTCGGAGAGTACAGAGATTTTTCAAATCCTGTTGGAATAGAAAATGGAGACTTGGGAGATGAGCTTTCATATGCAGCAAAGAGTATTGGAGCAATTTCTTTTAAGATAACACTTGAACCGGGAGAAAATACTACAGTCTGCTTTACAGCAGGTTTAAAATCGGACAGTGAATCCACAGAGATTATCAGACATTATGAGGTGCACACAAGGGAGACTGTAACAAAGGAACTAAAGGAAATCAAGAGATTCTGGAATGATAAATTCTCTTCGTTTGATGTCCATTCACCTTCAGCCGGGTTCAATCGCATGGTAAATGTCTGCAATATGTATGAGGCAGTTACTCTTGGAGAGATCGGTGATTTTTCACAGATGATCCCTGAGATAACAGAACTTAAGGACGGTAAATGGTATTCAAAAGAGTTAGAGGATCATATAGATGGCTATTCAGAAGACAGAGGTAAAAATTACCTTAAATCTGTTCTCGAAAACCGCAATACTGCATTTGGAATCTGCAGCCTTGATACGCCGATAGGAGCAGATAGTGAAGAGCCGGAAGCGTATCTGAATGCGGGACTCCTTCAGAACGGCGGTATTTTTTCAGCAGATCAGGCTGGCTATATCCTTGCAGCTGCACTACTCGGTGATGGTGACAATGCTTATATGATCTTCGATGAGAGTTCACCAGTATCACAGAACAGAAAGGCTGATGTAAGAAGGGTTGAGCCTTATGTGTATTGTGAGCATACAGAGGGAAAGTATTCACCGTTCTTTGGAAGAAGCCATGGAAAGTGGGACGCCAAGGCTGCTGTTGCTGTAGAGACGGCCTGCATTGAGGGCATCTGTGGTATAAGACCTGGTAAGGACTGCCTCTATATAAGTCCTTCTATACCTTCAGAATGGACAGAGCTTGACATTCATCTGTTATATAAGAATCATGACCTGTTCATAAAAGTTGACAACCACGATCATAAGAGCTCAGGCGTTTCAAAGATGACACTGAATGGAAACGATGTCGACAGTTGCTGCATTTCTGATTCTGAAATGACGGAGAACTGCGATATTAAAATATATTTATAAACTCAAGGTTGATAAAATCAAAGAGATTTATTATAATCTAGGTGTAATTTTTTAAAAGAGAACAAAGGAGTAGGCAAATGCTTTCAGATAAACTAGAAGAGGGCATGGAAGTAATCCTGGATTATAAGACTGCTGATGCGGGAAAGGTTTACATCTCATCAGTATTACTGAAAGAGGGCAGCCTTATTGCATTAAAGCCATGTTATGATGATAAAGGAAATATCGAGGACTTCAGTGAGGGCGATGTGAGCCTGTCTATTAAAGGCTCAAACACAGTAATCTCTAATCTTAAGATTGTTCCTGTGCTCTATCACGGAGAGAAGATTTATCTGACCTATGGTAACAGAGATGATAATGACGATCAGACATATCACCGTGCCTCTGTCAGATATCCGGTTAATGCCGACTGCAAGGCAAATGACAGGGAAGCAAAGCTTATAGATGTTTCAGATCATGGATTTGGTATTATCTTAAACCATAAGTATAAGAATGGTCTTTGGGTTGAGCTCAAATACAGAGAAGTAAAAGTCATGGGCAAAATAATGCAGTCAAAGGAAGTAGGAATAGATACATACTTCTATGGCTGCAAAGCAGATGATGCTGATATCAGTGGTCCTTTTGAACGCCTTATCATGCGCCAGAAGGAAGAGTTTGAGGATAAATTAAACGAGGATGAGAAATAAGGAGACCTCCGGCTTATCGCCGGAGGCTTTTTTTTTGTTAGCCCTTATATGCTACACCGTTTACGTAGAGTGTGTGGTGCTCTGTTGTGTCGTAGTGGTCTCAGTGTCTGCTTTCGCTGACTGGATTTTTGATATGACCGGTACTGAAACCGCTGTTGTTACGATTGCTGATGATGCTATAACGATAGCAAGGATTTTTTTATAATTTCTGTTCTTCATGATAAGCTCCTTCCTATAATGTCAAGCCCCAAATTACGATTTTTAGGGATTTCTTTGACAGGTTACCTCAAAAAATAAGAGTCAACGGTGATGGATATCGTTGCA
>ONBW01000114.1 GCA_900316165.1 uncultured Lachnospiraceae bacterium
AAGGTCCATGAAAGTCTCTCAGAGTTCTGGCTCATCTCAAGTGCTGATGTAGCAACACCGCCTGCGTTAGCAGCCTTTGCAGGTCCGAAGAGGATTCCGGCCTTCTTATAAACTGCGATAGCTTCCGGAGTAGAAGGCATATTGGCACCTTCGCATACAGCTATAGCGCCGTTAGCGATGATCTTCTTAGCGCTCTCCTCATCGATCTCGTTCTGGGTAGCACATGGAAGATAGATATCAGCCTTTGTGCCCCATACGCCTGAGCATCCCTCATGATACTCAGAACCGTCATTAGCACGTGCCGGATACTCCTTGATACGTCCTCTCTCGACTTCCTTGATCTGCTTTACTACATCGAGCTTGATTCCGTTCGGAGCTACTACGTAGCCGTTTGAATCAGACATAGTGATGACTTTTCCGCCAAGCTCTGTAGCCTTCTGGCATGCGTAGATAGCTACGTTTCCTGAGCCTGAGATAACTACTGTCTTTCCCTTGAATGAATCGTTCTTCAGGGTCTTTAAGGCTTCCTCTGTATAGTAGCAGAGTCCGTATCCAGTAGCCTCTGTTCTGGCGAGTGATCCGCCGTAGGTAAGTCCCTTTCCTGTAAGGACTCCTGTGAACTCATTACGAAGTCTCTTGTACTGGCCGTACATATATCCGATCTCACGGCCGCCTACACCGATATCTCCTGCCGGTACATCTGTATCAGCGCCGATGTGCTTACAAAGCTCTGTCATAAAGCTCTGGCAGAACTTCATAACTTCTCTGTCGCTCTTTCCCTTAGGGTCAAAGTCAGAACCGCCCTTGCCGCCTCCGATNNNAACTGAACTCTGTATCCGCGGTTAACCTGTACCTTGCCTGCGTCATCTACCCATGGTACTCTGAAAAGAATAACCCTCTCAGGCTCTACGAGACGGCCGATCACATCGTCCTCCTCGAGCTTAGGATTCTTCTCAACTACCGGCTCAAGTGACTCAAGTACTTCTCCTACTGCCTCGAGGAACTCCTTCTGCTCAGGATTCCTCTGCTCAAGTCCGTCATAGACTCTCTGTAAATAGCTGCTTTTGAACTTCATCTGTGTGTAAAACTCCTTTCCTTTTCCTTTTTCCAGCAAGTGGTAGTGTCTATGTGCTGTTGACATACGTCCGTGCCTCACACACAAAATAAATTATAACATAACTTTTTCTGATGTAAAGAAAAAATTTCATGCTGCCCGCACTTTACTGCTCGTGCACTTTTTTGCCTGTGATGTGCTCCGGAGTTATCTCGAGGATCTGCACCCGGCCCTTGTTCCTCTCGAGATCATCCTTGTAAAACTCCTTCTGTTCCGGAAAGATATGCATGGCAAGCTCCATGGCAGATTTCAGGACTTTTTCCCTGTCCTCCACCAGCTGTATCTTACCAAATACGATAACACTGTTCACATGGAGCGCAAAATCATCATCCTGCTTAGGAAGATCTTCGATCACTGTAAAAGAGACCTTATCGCATTTTTTCAGCGCATCGATCTTGTGTCCGGCTGGCGCGCAGTGCATATATATATGACAGTCATCACCTAAAAAATAGTTGATCGGAACTCCATAAGGGTAGCCGTCATCACCGATCAGCGAAAGCACGCCGCGATGCCCTCTTCTGAGCACATCTAAAGCCTCCTGATCCTCAAGCTGCTGCTTGAATCTTCTCATTTCTCTAAACATAGATACCGCCTTCTAAGAATATGAAAACACAATCTGCCTTACTATTTTATCAGAATATCTTCGCTGTCTCAATGCAAAAATAAATGGTAACAGCAGTAAAGTAACATTTTCCCAATCTACGGTACTATATACCAATGCATCGATGCCAGGGCAGAGAACCTGAATGGAGTTTATTCATATCATGCCTGAAAAGTCAAACATTTTTTACCTGTGTTTTGCTTAGGAACAATCTCAATCAGCAGATGCTGCTTTCTTTGAAACAACCGGTACTTTTTCTTTATTCGGCTCATCTGCTTTTTTGTCAAGCCAGGCGAAGAAACCGGCGAGGATCGTACCTGAGATAGAATGCCATACACAGGAAACAGCTGCGATTATAGCTGCATTAGGCATAGCAGCGAACTGAGCTGTAGTCGTAGCGAGGTTTGTAGCCATACCGGCGTTCTGCATACCGACCTCTATAGAGATTGTTCTTCTTTTTGCCTTGTTCATTCTTGTAAAAATACCGACTACATAACCAAGCAGATATCCAAGTCCGTTGTGGAGGAATACTGCAAGGAAGATTACAAGGCCTGAGGTAAAGAAGCTTGCGCCCTGTGAATTAACAACACCGCCTACAACAAACGCAAGACCAAGAACAGCTATTGCCGGCATAAGCTTCTGGAACTCCTGGAAGCGTTTATTTTTCCCAAGAAGAGCGTTAAGAGTAAAGCCAACAGCTACAGGAAGGATTACTGTCTCTATGATGGAAACGAACATCGGGAAAGCCTTGATATGCACTGTAGCGCCGCTTGCCAAAAGTGAAACGAGAAGCGGAGTCATACGATGAAACACCGCCCGGGCAGCAGCCTACGAGGATAAGACCTAAGGCGAGGTCAGACGGCAGCCTCAGGAGATGTACGAGAGCGAAGGCCAGGAAAGGCATAACGCAGTACTGAGCAGCCGCGCCTATAAAGATATCGAGCGGTCTCTGGGCGAGGATTTTGAAATCATTAGTAGTCATCGACATTCCCATGCTCATCATGATAACACCGATTATAAAAGTCTGAGATGTAAAACGATTTGTGGCAAAATCAGTAAACCATGCGTGGTTGACCCAAGACATCCACGCAGGAAAAATAAACGTAACCACCGCAAATGCTATAACAACAAGTGCCGTGTGGTCTGACATAAGCTTTGCCAGTTTCTGAAGTTTCTTCATGATAGTACCTCCTTGAAGTTCGTTCGGTTCACAGCG
>ONBW01000018.1 GCA_900316165.1 uncultured Lachnospiraceae bacterium
GTTCATCTCAGCTCCATCAGCAGGGATGGTAGTACCCATGAGAAAGCTTAATTTTCCGGTGGTGTAGTCTGATTCGTCCGTATTGATATAGATCTTGTATCCCTTGAGCTGCAGGTCTTTGTTTGATTTGTAAGAAACAGGGATCTTAAAAACGATGCCTCCGATAGTAACGTTCCTTGTCTTCGCTTTCGCCTCCGCGTTCACAGATCCGGCAGGTGTAACAGCCCCCATGAGAAGAATAGCTGCGCACAAAAGTGCTGATACGATCTTTTTTGTTGTTTTCATAGTTTGTCCTCCTAGTTTATAAAAAAGTTATAAAACAAGTTTACATGATATCCAATAAAAATGCAATAGGGAATGTAAACGATTAGGTCGCCAAAAGTACCTTTTTACAGATACTTCTTGTGACTATAACCGTACCTTACTACAGAGTTCGAATAATACACGAAATGCGCAAGAGCTTTATTTACAAGGCTATGCAGATATTTTTTTGTGAAAATGACCGTGATTGTTACCAGTATCTGGCACTTAAGCTTCTGGGAATCTCCCAGAGGCTCTTTTGATTATTCCGGGCATATACTTTCCCAGGTCTGTAGAAAATTTCCTGATAATGGGGAAGCAGATTTATGAATAACAGAAAAATCTGACATTTATTTTACTGTGATGCGGAATCCGCCCTTGAATTTTTCGCCGGGATCAAGGTCCATCTCATATCTGCGGAGAGAGATGTCACCGTTGAAATCCTCGCTGTCGGCGCGGCCATACCAGGGCTCTATGCAGATGAAAGGAGCATCCTTGCCGGCAGGGGACCAGACACCGAAAAGCGGTGTATCAAAATCGACTCTTAGATATTCAAGCCCGACGCTGTCAGTCAGGGAAACCCTGTCAGCCTGCCTGTCCTCGATTATAAGCGCGTCATCATCAAAAAGCGCCTTGGTCGGCGTCACAAAGCCGTTGTAGGTGAAAAGCTTGTAGGTTTTTTTATGAGAGACGAGGCCATCTGGGGTCAGAGCTTTTATTTTTAACATATCGACAGGACATCCATTCTTGGAAAAATAAATCCGATAGTCATCCCATGTTCCCTGACCGCCATCTGGTGGGCAGAGAAAAGCAGGGTGTCCGCCGATAGAGAACCACAGCTTTTTGATATCGGAATTAAGGACTTTCCATTTTAATTTTACAGAGCTGCCAGTGAGCTTATACTCGACCTGAAGCATGAAGTGGAATGGATAGACCTCGCGCGTCTTGTCATCATCGATCAGCGTGAACTGCAGCTTGTCAGGCTCCTGCTTGGTCAGCGTAAATTCCATGTCTCTGGCAAAGCCGTGCTGCCCCATCGGATATTCTTTGCCTTCATAGCGATACTTCTTGTCCTTCGGCTTCCCGACAAATGGGAAAAGTACCGGCGCGTGCCTGTTCCAGAATTCTGGATTGCCGTTCCAGATATACTCCTTGCCGTCCTTTTTCAAGGAGACAGCCTCAGCCCCGTGAGTATCCACTGTTAATTCTATTTTCTTATTCCATATAGTGTATTGCATTTTTAGTTTCCTCTCTTATACTGCGTTTTTCTCCATTATAATCTCAAACGCACAGGGCCGCAAGTATGAGATTGGGGATTTATTTTTTTGTATGAAAGATGTAAAATTTTAGAGTTGCATCGAAAAAAGATTAGACAGGACGTGGAAATGAAGAAAAATATAGTTCTTATTGGAATGCCGGGGGCTGGGAAAAGTACCGTCGGCGTAGTGCTGGCCAAAAAGCTGGGGTATCACTTTTTGGATTCGGATATTTTGATTCAGGAGAGCGAGGACAGGACGCTTCCAGAGATCATCGCGGCTGAGGGGACGGACGGATTTTTAGAGATTGAGGACAGGGTAAACAGTCAGATTGACACTGAAAAAAGTGTCATAGCTACCGGCGGAAGCGCTGTCTATGGTAAAAATGCGATGAAGCATTTGAAATCTATCGGCACCGTGGTCTATCTGGCTGTATCCTACGAAAGTCTTGAAAAAAGGCTCGGTGACCTGACTGACAGAGGAGTCGCATTAAAAGAGGGACAGACGCTTCTTGACCTCTACAGGGAGCGCTGTCCCCTCTATGAAAAATATGCTGACGTCACGATAAATGAGGAGCTTTTTGATATTACAAGTACGGTGAAAGCTATTATAAATAAAATTAATTAGTGTTTATCGTCTGCTTGCTCATCCCGCTGATGGCAATGATGTCACTCTGTGTAATTGTCTTTTCACACTATCAGCTGTAATTTTTGGCCCAGAAGTGAGAAGGTCACAGAGTCAGTTTTTAAAGCGACCTCGCCATCTGTGTGAAGCCAAAGAGGCTGGGAGGTGGTGACAGTCATTTTTTTGAAGTGGAAGTGATGGACGCCAGACTGGCTGTAGTAGCTCCTGCTTCCGCGACGCGCGCCAGGGAAAAACCTGAGTATATGGGCAGCAGGCATATCGCCGATAGCCACGATAGAAAGCCTGCCATCAGTTCCGGACGCGTCCGGCGCAAAGCGGTATCCACCGCCTTCGTATGGCAGATTGAAGGCAGCTGTAAAAAGTATCCGGTCCAGATGAACTGTTCTGCCGTCATCAGTGATCCCATCGCAGGCAATCCTTTTTGAATAGACGGAATTCAGGGTGCGGTAGGCAATAGCGCCGTATGAAAGCATCCCCAGATGCAGCTTATTCAGAAAAGATTTGGTGTTTGAATTCAGTGCTTCCTCGCAGACACCAGCGTCAAAGCCAATACCGGAGCTTATCACAAATCGCATATCGTCAGGAATAATGGCGGCATGCTGTCTCGAATAGATTTCAGTGCGGTGGTTCAGATGCACATTTCCTATATCTAAATGACGGCGCACCTGGTTGTCGGTTTTTTTTTCAATGAAGTGATGCAGCTGCTCGTCGGTCTTTAAAGCAGGAATGCCGAGTCCACGCGCGAAATCATTCCCGGAACCGTTCGGGATGAAGCCGAACTTTATCTGTGAAAAATCCCTTATTCCGTTGATGACCTCGTTTATCGTACCGTCACCGCCGCAGACGATGATCGTGTCGCTTGAAATTTTACCTGCGATTTCTCGCGCGTGACCAGGTCCCTTTGTCTCGTAGACGCGGTACGGAATCTGCTTTTTCTGAAGCTCTTCGCAGAGGCAATGCACAGCTCGTTTGTCTCCATCGCCTGAGTGTGATGAAGGATTTGTTATTATCGAATACATGAAAATCTCTTTTCTGTTTGTAAGCTTTTGAATCTTGATAGAATAATTGTAGCAGTTATTTTAAAAAAGTGTAGGGAATTTGGGGCTTCAAATAAGTGCTTGTAATTTTCCCAATTTCGGGTATAATGTAATTGAAAGAGCCCACCACGCATAAGGCGGAAACGTACTGCGGACCACGGTTGGGACTTTTTTTATGGAGAAAATTATGACTGCAAGCATACCACAGCCTTTAAAACCGGCACTTACTTACGAGCAGCAAATAGACCGGCTTAAAACAGTACACAAATTAACAATCTCAGATGAAGCTGCTGCTTTACGTATTCTTGAAAAAGTAAATTACTATCGTCTCAGTGCTTATGGCATTGGTTTGAAGAAAGCGTCAAATTCTGAGGAATATCGTGATGATATAACCTTAGAGCATGTTTTTCGCCTATATTGTTTTGATAGTGAATTCCGTAATGATATTATTCACATTGTCGAACAGCTGGAAATACAGCTTAGGACACAAATATCATATTGTCTTGCAATAAAATATGGTCCGGAAGGATATACGGATGTCAGAAATTTTAATGATAAGCATAACCATGAGGGTAAATCTATCCATAGTAAAATAATGGAGTCCTTCAAGAGTGAAGTGCTGCACAGCAAATGGGATACACACCTTCGCGGGAGTTCAGCTTCGTGCCGAGTGCTACCAGAAGATGACTGAGCTCCGTGCTAGATACGGAAGCGATTACGAGCAGCCGACTGCCGTTCCGATGATCACAAAGGCCTATAACCTTCCGGCAAAGCATGTGATCCATGTCGTCGGCCCGATCGTTTCTCCATATCTGACACAGACACATAAGGACCAGCTGGCGCAGTGCTACCGCGCCTGTCTTGATCTCGCTGCATCAAATGAGTGTGAAAATATCGCCTTCTGCTGCATCTCCACCGGAGTATTCATGTTCCCACCGCATAAAGCAGCAGAGATCGCAGTCGCAACTGTAAAGAAGTGGTTTGACGAGCATCCGGACAGCTGCATGAAGAAAGTGATCTTCAATGCCTTTAAGAACAGTGATCTGGCGATTTACCAGAAACTGTTGGGAACAGCAGACAGGGATGTAAAGGGATTTAAGAAGATAAGATAACGATTAAAAGATCATACGTCTGTAAGCAGCTGTAATTCGGCAAAGGGATATTTTTGCCGGGTTGCAGCTGCTTTTTCTGTGAATAGTCGGATAAGTTTTGATGATAGTTAATTATCAAGTAAATTGTCTAGGTCGCGTTTGGAATACAGGACACGCCGTACCTCCATTGTATCATCTATTACAACGTAAAAAACAGAGAAGTTCTTGACATTAATCCTGTAGTAAGGATGTAATCGCTTCTTAGATGACTGAAATGGAGCAAATGACAGAGGAGCTTCTAACCGCTTATAGATAGCAGCTTCAATATCATCAACAAGTTGTTCTGCTGATTCGGGATTATGAAACTTCATTGAGATATAATCGGTAATCTCAAAAAGGTCTTCTTCAAAAAGAGGAAGGAAAGAAAGCTTATATTTTTTGTTCATGAATATGATCCCTTATCCTACCAAAAACTTCATCTGCAGAGTGACGTTCATTGGATGATGCTGCTACAGCGTCGGCTTCGTCGAGTTTTCTTTCTGTGTCATCAGTTAGTTCAGAGTATTGTTCAATGCTTAAAAGAACCATTGTGCCATATCCATTTTTTGTAAGAAATACGGGCTCATTTGAATCTATAACAGTAGCTTCAATCTCAGGAAATTTATTTCTTAGATCAGATACTGGGCGAATATTAATCATGATGTCACCTCCTAATTTATCAATATATTATCATAAAATTATCATCAGCACAAGGGGCTGATTGATGCATTTTGGATTTGATCGTACTTTTTAAATTATGTGCTCTGAATGGGGTATGCCTATGTCTACGTTGATCAGAACAATACTCTGCAGAGGCTTCGCGACTACCGTATCAACCATGAAGAAGAATACCAGGCAATGAAAGACAAAAATCAGGACTGGTTCACCGTAAAGTTCGGATACTTTGTTCTTATTTCCAACAGGAAAGAGACACCTGAACAGCTTTTGACAGAATACTTTGAACGTACTGATTTTGAATAATATAGCAGTCTTCAAAAATCTTCAGAGCCAGAATGTTCTCAAGTCTCCTTAGAAACTACTACTCCTGCTAATAATGCTATAAGTGATACATATCTTTTTGCTGATGATTCGAAACTGTACTGGACATATGAAGGAAACGATGGCACTTACTCAGGCCTTCGATTGGTTCTAGATAAAAATGGCGATATAAACAAATATTCTATTTTTAAATTAGTAAATCATCAAATGAATTATTATTAGATGAATCAGGAACATTGGACATACGTTCGCAGGAATTCGGCTTCGTGCCGAATGTTACCAGAAGATGACTGAGCTTCGGGCCAGATGACAGACCGCAGTTTATCACCTATGCTATCTCAATCTGCATCTGCTGCATCATGTGCCCTGTCATGAGCCTTATAGCAACGATACTGTTTAAGGACACCAAATCATTTGGAATGTGGCTTCAGACATGGGGAATGAATTTCCCGATGGCAATACTTTATCAGATGTTTTATTGCGGACCGCTTGTAAGGTTGATATTCCGTTTAATTTTCCACGAAAAGAAAGAGGCTGCACAGGAAAAAATATCCACCGAAGCACAGGAATGCCTGGACGATTGATGTGCTGATTTAGCTGTAGAGTGTATTTCACAGCTAAGGATATTAAGCTGATTGCCGATATAATGTTGACTAAACTTTGATTTTTAGAAAAATAATAGCAGGTGAGGTAATCAGCATGAATAATAAACTAAATAAGGGTTTTACACTTATAGAACTGATTATTGTAATAGCTATCATTGGAATTCTTGTTGCTGTACTCGCTCCGAATTACGTTCGTTATGTGGCAAGGGCTCGTCTTTCAGCCAATAAGGCGAATGCTGAGACTGCTATATCTATGGCCAAGGTTGAGTTTATCGATGCTCCGGACGACGCTAAAAAT
Source organism: uncultured Lachnospiraceae bacterium (assembly GCA_900316165.1). GTDB lineage: Bacteria > Bacillota > Clostridia > Lachnospirales > Lachnospiraceae > Weimeria. The sequence continues at coordinate 6,271 of ONBW01000018.1, forward strand.
CAAACCAGCAAACCGGATATAAGCGGTGGAGGCTGGCGTTATCACATGTATTTCAGGTACGATTCGGAAACAGGAGATTGCAAATATATCGGGACAGATACTAAAAGTCCGCAGGATATAGATGATTTCCACTATAGTGATTTTGCAAATGTTGGCTATAAAAATTTTGGTGGACAGGGAGAGCCATATCCAGGTTCGTGGACGAGGGACACCTTAGGAAAGTTAAAAAGCGGGAAATCCGAGCCTGTACTCACCAAACGTTCCTACAGATACTGGGATGTAGCGATGCAGGGTGATGATACCGTTCTTGCAGTTGTGTGTCTGTGGTAGTGTGTCAGGGAAAATTCCCTGGCACATTTTTTATTTCAGGCCGCGGAGAGCTTCTGCTATCTTTTCAACGGGGAATCATCAAAAATCAGATGGACAGACCTTCGTTCAAATGTTATTATTGATGAAACGGAAAACATTTGATGTGTCGGGAAAAAGCTCTCCGGACACAAAAATATTTAGCGTTAGGAAAAAAGTCTTTTTGAAAAAGAAACCAGGGAGGCATTATGGCACAGAAACTAGATACTATGGAAGTAGTAAAGAAGAGCAAGGGATTTTTTTCAGAGTTTAAGGAGTTCATTACAAAAGGAAATGTAATGGATATGGCAGTCGGTGTCATTATTGGTGCCGCCTTCCAGAACATCATCAATTCACTCGTAAATGATATCATCATGCCGATCATCTCGAAGATTACCGGCGGCATCGATTTTACGAACTGGTTCATAAGCCTGGACGGCGGTCATTATAAGACGCTTGCGCAGGCGCAGAAGGCGGGAGCAGCCACACTCAACTACGGAACCTTTCTGACCTACGTCATCAATTTCATCCTGATGGCTTTTGTCATTTTCCTGATGGTGAAGTTCATGAATAGAGTCAGAACTACCATAGAGAAAGAGAAGGAAGCTCCGGCACCAGATACAAAGGAGTGCCCATACTGCATGAGCAAGATCCCTGTCAAGGCTAAGAGATGTCCATACTGTACATCAGAATTGGAAAAATAAAAGCTGGAGACGGATATGTGGCGAGATGCGTTAATTGAGGAAATAAAAAAGCAGAAAGGTGACGAAGTCGCAGAGCACTTTGACGCAGTGCTGATGCATTCAATTCTGGCGGACTTTTTGAAAGAAATTATGAAGAAGGGGAATGTACGAGAAGATTATAACATTGACAACGGAATTACATTGACTCTCGTAGGTACAAAACCAGCTAGAATAACAGAAATATATTTGAATGGAAAGAGAGTGAATTTTTGAAGGAACTAGGCTGCCACAGGCATATGGCGAACGATTGTTGCGTTTTGTCAGAGGGCCGCAAATAGACGAGCGCGAACAAACAGAAAAACGTGACCTAGTGAGCCGTAGTCTGTGGCAGCCAACTTATTTCTTATAAACTCTCATCCTATGAGTCTGTCTTTTTGACTCTGGTGGAAGTTCCATATAGTTGGTTCCGTATTTCCCACAGAGGTATTCATCGTAGGAGCCGGGAACGAAGAACTCAGCATCTTCAAAAGGCACTTTCAGTAATTGCCGTGTATTTTTTCCATCGCAGCGCTCACCCATACCACCAGTAACGCAGGTGATAGAGCCGACGAATTTCGCGGAATCATAATCAGCCACAGAAGCAGCCCATGAACAGAAATCATGGACTATTTTTTTGTTTCCTTTTATTCGCTCGAAGAGAATGACCGGGGTCTTTGCTATTTTTCTAAAAAGAGAAGTGCCGTGAAAGCATTTTGCCCTGGAATTCTGGACATCAAACAGGAACTTCTTTCCCTTCTTAACGACAGCCTCACACTCGGCGTCAGTTGACGGCCAGCCGTCCTGTGGAAAAATATCGAGAAACAGATGAAGTATCTGGTATTTTTCAGCGATGTAGTCAGAGGTATCCCTGTCGAGCGAGGTGCTGAGGTCGACCATCTCTGCGAAAGGGATTGAGAGCGTGCCCCTATCGCCTGATAGCACCTGCAGATTATTGCCGATCGGTTCTTTTTCCACCAGGCTTAAGAACCTCTCATAGTCAGGGCGCGGCATACCGATGTCCACATCGTCATCCCACGGGATAAAACCGTGGTGTCTTATAGCGCCAAGAAGCGTGCCGCCGACCAGATAGTATCTGAGACCGTGCACGTCACAGTAGGCGGCAAATTTTTTCATCATATCAAGGAGAACCGAGTGAATCTCTTCGAGAGACAGCGGGGTTCCGTTTATTTTTTCAGTATTCATGAAAATTATCATAGCATAGCAGCCAAATCATGTAAATAAATACTTGACTAGAACGGGCAAATATTATAAAATATTTTTTGTTCGCGGCAAGCGGGCAGGCCCAGTTAGCTCAGTTGGTAGAGCAGAGGACTGAAAATCCTCGTGTCTCTGGTTCGATTCCGGAACTGGGCACGCAGGTGTAGTTCAATGGTAGAACACCAGCCTTCCAAGCTGGATACGTGAGTTCGATTCTCATCACCCGCAGGCGTAGTATAGCGGCTATTATATCAGCTTCCCAAGCTGAGGATGCGGGTTCGACCCCCGTCGCTTGCTTTTTATTTTTTCAGTACCGCCATAGGCGGTTATTTTTTTTGCCTTTTTGAAAAATTAATGCAATTTATCTCACTTTTTTATGGTAGCTGTATTTGATTCGTTTGAAGTAAAAAACAATCCAGAATAAAAACAGGAAGTTCTGCCTGTTAATAAAAATACCATACTATCCGATACATGTATTGAGAAATATTTTTGCGCCATCAGGGATGCAGCGTATTTTTTACAGATAGTCATAAAAGCACACGGAGGTACAGATTATGGCAATAGGTTCGGTGGGTTATTCAGGAATTAACCCGTATTCATTCAAGACTCAGACGAAGAAGACCGAAGAGTCAAAGGACACTAAGGACACAAAGAAGAGTGAGGAGTCATCGCAGTCAGCCACAGTCACTAACAAGAGCGCATGGGCCACTGAGATGGAAAAGAAGGTGACATCAAAGCAGGATGCTACTGATAAGACCGACGTTGATCAGAGCGTTTACACGAACGGAAAGACCATCGGAAAGCCGACCCTTTCAAAGAAGGCTGAGGAGTACTACGAGAAGCTGAAGAAGAAGTTCTCGAATATGGACTTTGTTCTCGTTTCAGAGGATCAGAAGGCGAACGCTCAGGCAAATGCAGCAAGCTATGCTTCTGCAAATAAGAAGACCGTCCTTATAAATGAGGATAAGATTGAGCAGATGGCCGCTGATCCTGAATACGCCAGGAAGTACGAGCAGATCATTGAGAATTCAGGAAATCAGCTCGACCAGATCAAGAAGGATTTAGAGTCGAAGATGGGCGCCGGAGTTTTAAAAGGCGTTGGAATGCAGGTTCAGGACAATGGAGCCGTAAGTTTCTTTGCCACTGTAAGAGATCAGAATGCCGCGAGCAACAAGGCATTAGTCAAGAGGCAGGCAGAGAAAAAGGCCGCAAAGAAGGCTGAGGCCAAGAAAGCTGCAAAGAAAGCCGCGGAGGAGAAGGCAAAGGATAAAGCCACCGAAAAAGCAGCTGAGAAGAAATCCGCGGATAAGACAGATGATACAAGTGATACCGACAGCACGGAAAAGACCGCCGATGATGACGATTTCGAGTACGTAGAGAAGAATCCGGACAGCTCTGATAAGGGCGAGGTAACGCCTTGGGATATGTATGGCACGAAGACCATCTATGCCAACTCGGCAGAGGACCTCTATAAAGCTGTTTCTGGTTACTTATCAGGATCTTCGGCTTATGCAACAGGAAATTCAATTAATTACGAGGGCTGATGTATAAATTAGCAGTTTATGGAAAGGGCGGTATCGGCAAGTCGACTATGACGTCGAATCTTGCCGCCGCCTTTTCTTTTTTAGGAAAAAAAGTAATACAGATAGGCTGTGATCCGAAGGCAGATTCGACGATGAATCTGCTCGGCGGTGAACAGATAGAACCGGTTATGGATATGCTTCGGGACGAGAGAGATCCTGAGAGCATTGATGAGATTGCAAAAACGGGCTATGGTGGCGTAGTCTGCATAGAGACAGGCGGACCGACTCCGGGACTCGGGTGTGCTGGAAGAGGCATAATTGCTACTTTTCAAATATTAAAAGATTTGAAGCTTATTGAGACTGTAAAGCCGGACGTCGTGCTTTTTGATGTTCTTGGTGATGTGGTCTGCGGTGGATTTGCTGCGCCTATAAGAGAGGGCTATGCTGATGAGGTGATGATCGTCACCTCCGGCGAGAAAATGGCTCTCTACGCCGCAAATAACATCAGCACCGCTGTCAAGAATTTCGAGGACAGAAGCTATGCGAAGGTCCGCGGAATCCTTCTCAATAAGCGTAATGTCCCGGATGAGGACGCGAAGGTTAAGGCCTTTGCGGATGAGAGAGGCATCTCTGTCGTTGGCGTGATCCCGAGGTCGGACGATATTAACCGCGCCGAGGAGCAGGGGATGACTGTCGTGGAGATGAATCCGGAGCTTCCGATAAGCCAGAAGTTTATTGAACTCGCGAAGATACTCATTGGTGAAGAGTGAATTTCTTTGTATGCTTATTGTGTAATATTTCTGTGTGGATTTTTGAAAAATAAACGTGGTTTATGATTGGAAAAACCTGTTTAATGAAAAGAATAGGAAAGGCTTTTTTGTGACTGACGTAGAGGCAAAATATTATACTGCGGAGCAGCTTGCTGGGAGAATTGTGGATAATAGCTCTGGCTGGATCCCTGAGGATTTCAGGAGCGGACATTCACTTGTCTACTCTTCTCCAGCTACTCTTGCGTTCAATTCTCCTGGTGCTGAGGGCTTCGGTGTAAAAAGGGCAGCTCTCTCTGTTCCTGAATCAATAGAGCTTATTGTCTCTCCACGCTGCTGTGGTCATATGAGCACCGACCTTCCGGGTGGCAGAGATGTAAATGAGCGGTTATTTTTCATGGAGCTGAGTGAGATCGACCTTGTGACAGGCCGGTACCTTAAAAAAATTCCGGGTGAGGTAGAAAAGGCGATTCAGGCGAGAATTGATGCGGGCTTTACAAAGCCTAAGGCTGTGCTTCTGGTATTTACCTGTGTCGACGCACTATTAGGTACCGATATGGACGCAATGGCTTCTGGCTGTGAGAAAAAGACTGGTGTAAGAGTTGTCTCCGCGCCGATGTTCGCGCTCACGAGAGAGGGCATGAATCCACCGATGGTACAGGTGAGGCGGAGCATTTTTTCACTGCTTGAAAAGAGGAAAAGAAATCCGCACGCTGTAAATGTGCTCGGCTCTTTTGGCGGTTTCGACTCTGAGAGTATGGCAGAGCTTCACAAAATTCTTGCTACTGCCGGGATTACTACGATCAGAACAGTTGCTGACTGCAGCTCCTACGAGGAGTTCCAGAAAATGGCAGAGGCGAATTTTAATATCGTAATAGATCAGGAAGCCAGAGCCGCTGCCGATGACATGGAAAAGCGCCTTGGAATCGGATATATAGAGCTGCAGAGATTTTATGGGAAGGACAGGATTACTTCACAGTATAAGGCGTTTTTGAAGGCAATTGGAGTGGAGGATGCAGGTGTATTCTCGAATCCATCAAATGATTTTTCTGGGAAAACCTTCGCAATTGGTGAATGCGCAAATGCGATGCCAGTTGAGCTGGCGCTTGCACTTCTGGAATACGGCGGTAAAGTGAGTGAGGTGTTCTGTACTCTGTCTCAAAGGGATGCCTGGTACATATTGCAAATCTCTCAGAGAAGTCCAAAGACCAGATTTTATTTCAATCAGCATCCTTCGATGATTGGCTTTAAGCCAGACTCTGATGTAGACATCTGTATAGGTAGGGATGCCTGCTGGTACTATAAGGATGAGCCTGTAAGAAAAATAACCGCAAACCGCGACAGGCAGCCATTCGGATTTGCGGCGGTAGGGGAACTTTTTAAAGAAATTTCGGATGGAAATCTTTCTCACTTGGAGACCACACCATGGAGCGAGCACCAGCTGGAAAATATCTCTGACCAGTCTGGCGCAGTTTCTGTAGTTTTCCCAATGGATTCGCTTACTGTAATAATCGATGCCGGTGGCTGCACCGGAAACATCTGTGGCTTCGATGAACCGCGGTGGTTTTCGCAGAAAGCGATGATTTTTTCAGCGGGACTGCGTGACATGGACGCAATCATGGGGCGTGACAAGGAGCTTGTCAGAAAAATCAAGGAAGCAGCGGAGCTTCTGCATCCGTCGTTTATCACGCTTATCGGGACACCTGTGCCTTCAGTTATCGGAACCGACTATGCCGGACTCAAGCACGAGATTGAAAAGCAGACAGGAATCCCTGTTGCGGCAGTAAATACAAATGGAATGGATGGCCGAGAGAAGGGAATTGAGAAGGCGAAGAAAGCATTAAAAGGGATATTCCCGGAAAAGGACTAAATAAAGCGCTGGATTAGAAACTTCCAGCGCTTACTCTACTAAAAAAGCGGTTTTCTGCTGGCTGTCAGCCACAGCATCCTTCCGAATGCCTATGCGTCGCCGATATACTTAGATCCCCGACGTGGATCCGCCTTAACCCTGGTGAGGGTGAAACATTCTACTTTTTCCCTGTGTAGAAATCAGTACAGCTTTTACGTGCCGCCACACGGAACATCAAAGTTCAATACGATAGTAACATGTGAGACAGAAAAAATCAATCTTTTTTGAAATAAAAATTCTTATTATTCAGATCATATATTTAGGCCGCAATTGTTAAAAATCAGGTTACGCTGCACCCTGTATTCGATCATAGTTTTTGCCTTTAGCAGCTTTTTCATATAGCTGTCGGCACCCTCAAAATGCCAGGCTAGATAAGTCCAGATCTCTTTTATTTTTACAAGAGCATCATGCTCGGAGCTGAAGTGCTTTAGATACTCAGCCTCGAGTTCAGTCATGAAGCTTTTTAGCTCATCGACATCCATTGGTTTACCGCCTTTTATCTGGCGGGCTAGTGATGGGTCGGCGATCAGGCCGCGCCCAAGCATTACGCCGGCCAGATTTTTTTCGCCGAAACGTCCATTAATCTGGTTAAAATCATTTGAACTAAAAATATTCCCATTATAGATGACTGGTGCAGTTGCTGTGTCCATGGCCTTTTCAAAGGCATCGAGATTCGGGATTCCGTTGTAGAAATCTTCTCTTACGCGGGGATGGATGATGAGCTGCTTGAATGGGTATTTATTGTAAATCTCAGAAAGTTTCTCCATCTCACTCGCATCTGAATATCCGATTCTGGTTTTTATAGAAATGAGCTTGGCGTCGTCACCTAAGGCGTCGAAGACCTGGTCGAAGAAGTCGTTTAATTTTTCAGGGAAAAGTAAGAAGCCGGCGCCACGCCCTTTGGCGGTGACTGTGCCAGATGGGCAGCCGAGGTTCAGGTTTATCTCCTCATATCCCAGCGTGCGCAGCTTTTTAAAGATCCAGATAAAATTCTCGGCGTGGTTGGTAAGGACCTGCGGCACGAGTTTTATTTCGCTGTTGTTTTCCGGTGCGACGTCGCGCATGTCCCTTTTCTTCACGTTATTGTCGGAGTAAATCCCGATAAACGGCGAAAAATAACAGTCCACCCCGCCGAAATATCTGTGGTGGAGATTTCTGTATATGTAGTTTGTAATGCCCTCCATTGGAGCGGCCTCGAGAGTCAGATTCTGCATTTTTTATTCCTTTAGATGTGAGACATTTTATCATAGACTCAATGTTTTTACCATGTCGTTTGTTACGCGATTGCGTTTTTTAGTACCTGACTGTATAATAATTTCATGAATTATTTTCTGATAAAAATATACGGTATCGTTCAGGGTGTGGGCTTCCGTCCGTTTATAGCAAGGCTGTTTGCTGGATGCTGCGGTTCTGTAAAAAATTGTGGTTCTTATGTGACTGTGCTTCTGTGTTATGATGAGAAAACGAATATGCTCAGAAGACGCGACAAGGAATCATGTAAGAATGTTAAAGAAAACCGAAAATGCACAGGAGAATCATGCAACAGTATAAAAGTATCGACTGACCGCGCCGATGAGTTGAGTGGATGCATCAGAGAGCAGGCGCCGGAGCGGGCTGAGATTGTCGATGTTCAGATAGAGAACATTTCCGAGTCAGAGTTTGAGAAGCTTCTTAGTCTTGATATTCCTGAAAAGGGAGAGGAAGGCAAAGATTTTTTTATTGCGAGAAGTCCTGAAAAGAAGCCTGCGAATGAACCGGTTTTTATTCCACCAGATCTTGCCATCTGTGATGACTGCGCAAGGGAACTTTATGATCCTTCAAACCGCAGATATTTACATCCATTCATAAATTGCACCCAGTGCGGGCCGAGGCTTACAATTATCGACTCACTGCCTTACGACAGACCACGCACCTCTATGCATAAATTCCCGATGTGCCCTTCATGTGAGAAGGAATATACGACTCCGTCTGACCGCAGATATGATGCCCAGCCTGTCTGCTGCAATTATTGCGGGCCGAGAGTCAGCTTTTTGTCAAAAACAAAGAATCAGGATTTTTGTGATGGCGACGCGATAACCCAGACAAGAGCTGCTCTGATAAATGGGAAAATTATTGCGGTAAAGGGAATAGGTGGTTTTCATCTGTACTGCGATGCCACAAATGAAAAGGCTGTCGAAGAATTGCGAAAAAGAAAAGGCCGCCCGGCGAAACCTTTTGCCGTTATGGCACATGATATGGCGACTGTAGGAGCTGTCTGTGAGATAGAGTATGAGGAGCAGGAAGATCTTTTGACAGGCCACAGGAAGCCTATTGTTCTTTTAAAGAAAAGAACATCAGATGTTTTGAAGGCAGCTACTGAAAAAGAAGATGATAGCTTTGAGCTTGATGACGAACCAAAGAGTCAGACTTCAAATCAGCCAGGAATTGCTTATTCAGTTGCTCCGGGAAATCCATCGCTTGGTGTCATGCTTCCATACGCGCCGCTGCAGCTTTTACTTTTTTCATATCCAGATGGGCTTGATGAAAAAATGCCGCAGGTGCTCGTGGCGACCAGCGCGAACAGGAGCGGCGGCGTTATCTGTCGTACTGAGGAGGAAGTGGAGAAAACCCTCGGAAATGTCTGCGATGGAATTCTCTCGCATGACAGGGAAATCCTCACGAGAGCAGACGATTCTGTTGTGGATTTCTCCGAGGGAAAGCCGTACATGATAAGGCGCTCGAGAGGATACGCGCCGCTGCCGGTGACAGTTGAACAAAGCTTTTTCAAGCAGATAAATTCACCAGATGATTGTGCGGATGTCCTTGCTTTCGGCGGGGAGCTTAAAAATACTTTCTGTATCGGTAAAGGGAGATTGCTCTATCCGTCTTCATACATAGGTGACCTGAGTGATGTCAACAGTGACAGGGCGCTTGAGGAGACTGTCGACAGGTTCCTTCGGATGCTCGATGCTGATCCTTCGGTTGTAGTATGCGACATGCATCCGAGGTACAGGAGCCGTGCCTGTGCCGAGGCCTATGTGAAAAATAACCCGGGAATGAAGCTTATCGAGGTTCAGCATCATTATGCCCATGTGCTTTCAGTAATGGCTGAGAATCATTTTTACAAGCAGGTGATTGGAGTCGCCTACGATGGAACAGGTTATGGTGATGACGGGACTATCTGGGGCGGCGAGATTTTTCTTTGTGATCTGAATGGGTATCAGAGGAAGTGGCATATAAGTCCGTTTATTTTTTCAGGAGGAGACGTGGCAGCAAGAGAGGGCTTTCGGGTGGCGCTTTCTATGCTCTTTGATAAATACGAAAATACACAGGATATCTGTGATATAATAGATTCCCTGGGACTTTGCGATGTGAAATATGTCAAGCCCTTGAAGGTGATGCACGATCGGATGATGAATTCTGTGATGTCCACGAGCTGCGGACGGCTGTTCGACGCGGTCAGCGCAGTGCTTGGAATCTGCCGAAGCCAGAGTTTCGAGGGTGAGGCCTCGATGGGACTGCAGTTCGCGGCGGAGAGATATCTGGAACGGAAGAAAAGTCAGGGAGAAGATGCATCGCCTGAGATTCACAGCACAGCTGAGCTTTTTTACAGGATTGTAGATGAGAAGCTTGGAGGAAAGGACAGCGAGGAGCTCGCCTATTTTTTCCATAAAGAGCTTGCAAGGATTACTGTCGATGAGGCTGTGCGGATCAGGGAAGAGTCCGGCTGTGATACTGTCGCTCTGTCGGGAGGCTGCTTTCAGAATACGCTGCTTTTGGCTTTGACTAAAGCCGGTCTTGAGGAAAAAGGATTTACGGTGCTGACGGCTCATGAGGTTCCGCCAAACGATGGAGGAATTTCTCTGGGACAGTGCCTTAAGGGAATGCATGATTTGAGAAAAGATATATTTGAGCGAAAGGATAAAGTATGTGTGTAGGTTTATCAGCTAAGGTTTTGACTGTTGACAAGGATACGATGATTGTCGATGCCGGCGGAGCGAAGAGAAAGGTGTCGGCAGCACTTTTAAATGATCTGCGTCCGGGCGATTTCGTGATGGTTCATGCCGGTGCGGCCATTTCAAAAATCACCGACGATGACAGCGATGAGAGCGAGAACGTTTGGGAGAGCTTTAAATGAGCGCAGCAGATGAAGCTAAGGACTTCCTTAGTAATTACGATGGGAAGAATATACGCATTATGGAAGTCTGTGGTACGCATACGCACGAGATTTTCAAGGACGGAATCAGGCAGATTTTATCGCCGAAGATAAATCTGATTTCAGGACCTGGCTGCCCTGTCTGTGTGACGCCAGCGGATTTTATAGATGAGGCAGTTATGCTTGCCTTGGAGAAGCATTGTACTATCACGACTTTTGGTGATCTGGTCAGAGTTCCTGGCTCAGAGAAGTCTCTTGCTGACGCGAGGGCAGAGGGCGCGAAGGTCAAGGTTGTTTATGCTCCTTCAGACGCGCTCGATTATGCGGCAGCAAATCCTGATGAGGATGTGGTTTTTCTTTCTGTAGGATTTGAGACGACGGTGCCGTCTGAGTGTCTTACTGTGCAGCAGGCCATTGAAAAGAAAATAACCAATTATTCGCTTCTTACTGCAAATAAGACTATGCCAGGCGCCTATATGGCAATGCGAAATGCTACTGACGCGTTTCTCTATCCGGGACATGTGCACGCTATTATTGGCACTTCGATTTGTGAGAAGCTCCGTGACGAATACGGAATCAGTGGTGTATGCGCAGGTTTTACACCTGCAGAGCTTTTGGTCGCTCTGGCACTTGAGGTCAGGGGCTTAGAGAAGGGTGAGCCATTTTTCTTAAATGCATATCCTAGAGTTGTAAAGGCAGAGGGCTCTACGAAAGCAGTAGAGCTCACGCAGAAGTACATGGAACAGGTGGATGCTCTTTGGCGTGGTATTGGAGAAATCAAGGATTCTGGGCTTGCGCTGAGAGAAGAGTATGCAAGCTTTGATGCCCGTAGGAAATATTCACTGCCGCATATTACCGGCCGTGACAATCCTGCCTGCCGCTGTGGCGAAGTGCTTCAGGGCAAGTGTCTTTCAAAGGACTGCCCGCTCTTTGGCAAAGCATGTACACCTGAGCACCCGGTCGGCGCCTGCATGGTCTCATCGGAGGGCGCCTGCTCAGCGTACTATCTGTACGGAAGAAATTTGTAAAACAAGACGGCGATAACGAGGATATTAGATGCTTGAATTCAACATGCCGGTCCATGAGGGCTGGAACATAGTTCATATAGCAATGCAGGTGCCACAGGCTCACCAGATATATGTGTGCCCGGAGAACTGCCTCAGGGGAGTCGTGATGACGGCATATGAGATGGGAGCCGCAGGAAGATTTTCCTGTGTCAGTGTCAGCGAAAGAGATTTGATAGTAGATAACCTCGAGACAGTGACGATTGACGGAGCCTCGGACGTAGTCGAGGAGATGCACGCAGGCGGAGAATTTCCGCCGGTGATTTTTCTATTTACGGTGTGCTCACACAGAATCCTCTCCTGCGATTTCGACTATGTTTTTAAAACACTCCGCGAAAAATATCCTGACATTATCTGGGTTCACGCATACATGGACTGCATCGCGCAGAAGGAAGGCCTGTACCCAGACATGAAGCTGCGGAAAGCTATGTATGAATTCATCCCCAAAACGCACTCTGATGAAAAAATAGTCAATCTTCTCGGCAGTGAAGTGATAGCGACAAAAGAGAATAACGACATCGTGGCATACTATGAGTCACAGGGAATCAAGGTTCGTCAGCTTTCTGACATCCATACCTTTGATGAATATATGCAGCTGGGCAATGCCTGTATGAATATCTGCATGTACAAGTCGGGAGACTACGGAGTAGAGGCTTTTTCGGAGCGGCTTGGGATACCATATCATCTGATGCTGCCGTTTTTTGAAGATTTGGACCTTCCAGAAATAGAAAAATCAAAGAACATCACAGAAAAAAATAATGGTGGTCTTCCAACTTTCTCTGAAGTGAAAGAAAAGTACAGAGAATTTCAAAAGCAGATAGAAAACACACCTGTTGTTATCGATTCGATGGCAATTGTATGCCCATACAGCCTTGCAGAGTTCATGCTTGATCAGGGCTTCAATGTGACATATGTGATCTCAGATGGTGCTCCGGCTTATGAAAAAGAAATCGCGGAGCGTCTTGATAAAACTCACCCTGAACTTCAGACGATTCTTCCGGCAGATCCGAGGTTGAGGGAAGAGACATACAGACAGGAGCTTCGAAGTGCTATATCAAAAGACAGCTCAGAAATTCATGAAGAAATTTGCAATGATAATTTTCAAGCTCCAATCACAAAAGATGGTTCAGGAAAAATTCTAGCCATAGGTCCTATGGCAGCCTGGGTTTTCAAAACGCCGTATTTTGTCAACCAGATAGAAAACGACGGAGCGTACGGTAAGCTGGGAATGCTTTCTCTTCTTGAAAAAATGAAAGATGCCATAGCTAACCCTAAGCCAATTGAAAAGACAGTTCTCCAAAAGGGAATTGGAAGCTCAAGGTGCTGTTTTACTCTGTAAAGTCACCTTTGATTGCTGCTCCGTGGTCCATCGGGCCGCTGCCTTGTCCTAAGTCGAGACCGGCACTGATGATAGTAGTCACGTATTCCTTGGCGAAGCGGATGGAATCAGGCAGATTGTATCCCTTGGCGAGATTTGCAGCAATAGCTGATGATAGCGTACAGCCGGTACCATGAGTATTCGGGTTTTCGATGTGAAGACCCGGATATTTTTTTATGGAGCCATTGTAAAATAATAAGTCGTCAGGAGAGGACAGGTGGCCGCCTTTTACGAGAACACTGGTGCCATATTTTTCGCCGATGATACGAGCAAGCTCAGCAGGATCATCTAAGTCAGAGCCTGATAAGAATTTTGCTTCAGGAAAATTCGGAGTAAGCAGAGATATTCCAGGGATTAATTTTTTAAGCTCGCTGATTGCGTCTTTTTCGAGCAGAGGAGTGCCGGATGAGGAAATCATAACCGGATCTAAGATCACAGGTGCATCAATTTTAGACAAGCAGCTGTGCACAACTTTTATTAAATCAGCATTTCCAATCATGCCTATTTTCAGCGCATTCGGTTTTATGTCCTCGACGGCGGTTATGATTTCATCCTCCAGGACAGCAGGCTCTACAGGATTTACAGACGAAACCTTTATAGTATTCTGCGCCGTAACACAGGTTACAGCGCCCATACCGTAAATACCGTTTGCCAGAAATGTCTTGATATCAGCTATCAGTCCAGCGCCGCCAGACGGATCGAGCCCAGCAATAGACATAGCCACAGGTTTTTTAATAAATTTCATAAGAGACCTCTGTATCACAGATAGTTTCTGCTAATGTCGTGCTTGCTTGACAAAACCGCAGAAACTGCTTATTATATATTCATAAAAGGTGCTGCCGATAGACGGTTAGCCCCCGGATATTAGTATTTAGCCGCTATCCTAGGCTGAGGGGCGGCTATTTTTTACGTTTGAAGTATCGTTCAATCATAATACCAAATTCAATTCAAGAAGCATAGCATATTTGGGCGAAAAAAGGAAGCCGGTTCTTTGTCAAGGAAGGACCGGCTTTCCTCTTAAAAATAAAAGGAGAAATCAATGATCAGAAAAATCACGATTAACAACCCAATCGATACTGGTTCTGTCGTAAAGGAAATCGAGCCAGAGAGACATTTCACAACAGACAAAGAGCTTGATGACGCAACTCTTTTTGAACGTTTTGCGGCGGACAGTGCGGCGAAGACGCTGTCACTTGTGCTTAAGGATGATGAGCAGGTCTATGGACTTGGTGAGACAGTCCGAGGCATGAATAAGAGAGGCTGGACATATACCGCGAATAATTCGGATGATCCGGACCATACAGAGGGCAAGCATTCACTTTACGCATCGCAGAATTTTTTCATAATCACAGATGGAAAAAAGGCAGCAGGCTACTATGTCGATTACCCGGGATATCTGACCTTTGATGTGGGCTATACGATTCATGAGGAGCTGCGTATAATTTTTACAGACTTAGATGCTGACATCTATGAGATCACTGGTGATGGGGAGAATTCTCCTCGTGCAATAGTCCGCGAATTCAGAGGGCTTACAGGGCAGAGCTATATTCCACCAATCTGGGCCTTTGGCTTCGGGCAGAGCAGGTGGGGCTACAGGACAGAGGACGATGTGAGAGAGGTGGCCGACAGATATGAGAAGGCCGGCGTTCCGCTCGATTCCATCTACCTCGATATCGACTACATGGAGAGATACAAGGACTTCACGACAGACGATGAGAAGTTCCCGGGTTTCAGGGACTTTACAGCCGAGATGAAAAAGCGCGGTATCAGGCTCGTGCCGATAATCGATGCTGGAGTAAAGATTGAGAAAGGCTACGACGTATACGAGGAGGGCGTGAAGAACGGTTATTTTTGCAGGAAAGAAAATGGCGAAAACTTCACAGCGGCGGTGTGGCCGGGCAGAGTACACTTTCCGGATTTTCTAAACGATGACGCCAGAAGGTGGTTCGGTGACAAGTACAGATTTCTGTTGGATCAGGGAATCGAGGGCTTCTGGAACGATATGAATGAGCCGGCTATTTTTTACTCAGATGAGCACCTGAAGGAAGTTTTTGAAAAAATAGAAGACTACAAGGGCAAAAACCTTGACATTAATACCTTCTTTGAGTTCAAGGACTTAGTTGGCACAATCGATAACAACCCGGTGGATTACAGAAGCTTTTATCATAATTTTCATGGTAAAAATATACGCCACGACAAGGTACACAACCTCTTCGGATTCTACATGACGAGAGCTGCCGGTGAGGCGTTCGACAGATACAGGCATGACAAGGGCACAGACAAGAGATACCTGATGTTCTCACGTTCCTCGTATATCGGAATGCACAGATATGGCGGCGTCTGGACCGGTGACAACAAGTCATGGTGGAGCCATATCCTGCTTGCGATGCAGCAGATGCCGGGGCTTAATATGTCGGGATTTTTATATACGGGCTCGGACACAGCAGGCTTCGGAGATGATACGACCGAGGACCTCGCGATGAGATGGACGGAGTTTTCTATTTTTACACCGCTGTTCAGAAATCATTCGTGCGATGGAACCAGAAAACAGGAATACTACTATTTCGATGATGTGCGCGAGGGCAAGGATAACCCTGTAAAGGCTCACACCGATACCCGTCACATCGATGATTTCAGAAAAATTGTAGAGCTTCGTTATGCGCTTCTGCCATATATCTACTCAGAGTTTATGAAGGCAGCAAAGAACTATGACATGTATTTCAGGCCACTGGCCTTCGAGTACGCAGGCGATACCAGAGCTGCCGAGACCGAGGACCAGCTTATGGTCGGAGATTATATGATGATAGCACCGGTCTATAAGCAGAACGCAAACGGCCGCTATGTCTATGTGCCGGAGGATATGCGACTTCTGAGATTCAGGGCATTTGATGATTATGATGAAGAGGAAGTCGCAAAGGGTGACCACTACGTGAAGGCAGGCATCAACGAGACACTTATATTCCTCAAAAAAGGTTACAAGCTTCCATTCGCAGCTCCAGGGAAAAATGTGGACAGCATGATAGAAGACGGTGCCACTGAAGATTCACTTTCAGAATTGAAGGGCTGGAAGAACCTGCAGTATATTTGATAAATAAAGGCCCGTTAGTTTGCAAACTAACGGGTCGCTGTATTATATTATTACTTCCGCCTTGCTTCCACCGGCTCTGTCCTTGGTTACGCGAATCTGTTTGTCAATCTTGTTCTCGAGTTCTTCGACATGCGAGATGATGCCGACGAGACGGTTGCCTTCGGTCAGGGAAGCAAGCGCCTCGTATGCGAGCTCCAGGGTGTCAGGGTCGAGAGTACCGAAGCCTTCGTCTACGAAAATCGTATCTACCTGAATACCTCCAGCCGAAGCCTGAATCTCATCAGAAAGACCAAGCGCGAGGGAGAGAGAAGCGAGGAACATCTCGCCGCCGGATAGAGTTCTGACATCTCTGGTCGAACCGTTATTGTGGTCGAAGAGATTGATTTCAAGACCAGTCTTTTTGGCGAGGCTGTCAGCATCCTTTTTGCGCTCGAGCTCATACTGGCTGTCGGACATTTTTAGAAGACGGCGGTTCGCCCTGATAAGCACTCGGTCGAAATAGGTCGACTGGATATAGGTCTCGAGGGCAATCTTCTGCTTGCCGGTGACATTACCGGAGGCGGTGTCCGCGAGGGCAGCAACCCAGGCATATTTACTCTCTAAATCGGAAAGCTCCTTTGATTTCTGACTGATGCTCTGCTTAACCCTCGAATTAGTATCGAGACGGATATTTACATCGTTTTGCATGTATTCATTCCTGGTCTGATTTTTCCTGCAGGCCGCGAGCTGCGTGGTCAGCGCAGTCAGGTCGAGATCAGGTGCGCTTTTAAGCTGATCCTCCAGAGAACTGATTTTTCCTGAGAGGTCAGTCATCTTTTGGTTCAGATCATTGTAAGCCTTGGTTTTATTCTCATAATCTTGCTGGAGCTGTTCTGCATAGTTTTTGTAGCGGGAAGCCTCAGCTTCAGCTTTTTTACGGCTTTCAAAACTTAAACCACTTTTAAGCTCCTGCGTGTGCTTTTCTTCAGCCTCAAGCTTTGCCTGAAGCGCAGCAATATCATTCTCAGCCGCTTTGAGCTGGTTCTCTGAACTCTCAAGTGCCGCTTCTTTTTCAGGAATATCCTTATCCAGTTGAGCTTTTCTCGCACTTTTCTTTTCTTCATCAGCTTTTAAGCTTTGTGCGTCCTGCCTGTTTTTAGCGAGCTCAATGGAATTCTGTCTGATGATAGAATCGGCATTTTCGATATCATTACTACCGGTCGCAGCCTTAAAAAGAATCCCGAAATCGTCCTTCTTGCTCTGCAGAAGACTCTTTGCAGATTCAAAAGCAGCTCTTGCATCCGACTCCTGCGTTTCACTCTTATCACGTTTATTCTTGGCTGATTCGAGCTCTGCATCTGAAGGCACATCGTCACGTCTGGTGGCAGGGTGAGTGTGAACAGTCGAGCCGCAGACAGGACAAGGCTTACCGTCCTCAAGTGATTCCGCCAGAATGCCGGCCTGCCCCTCGATATAAGCCTGATGCAGGGCTGTGTAATTATTGTTGGCGTCCTGAGCCTTAGCAGCCGCAGATTTATATTTATCTTCTTTCTTTGAAAAATCAACGCCAAGCCTTTTTATCTCAGCTGATTTTTCTTCGAGCTTTTCAAGCTCCTGAATCTGGCCAGAGATTTTTTCGAGCTCGGCGTTTATTTTTTCAATGGCTGCATCAGTGCCAGCAAGAGCCTTCTGTTCAGCTTTTTCGGCTTTCAGCTCATCCTTTAAGGAGCTCACACTTTCACGGTAAGTCGAAATTTTTTTGTTAAGCAGATTCAGCTGCTTTGAATCAGCATTCTTTAAAGCGACAGCTTTTTCATAGGCATCATACGATTCAAGAGTGCTCTCGATTGCAGCTGCGGCTGTCAGATATTTGTCCTTGTTCGCCTTAAGAACCGAGGCAGCCTCTTCAGCAGCCTTTTCGGCCTGCTTAGCGAGAGGAGTGCTGCTGTCAAATTCAGCTTTGTATTTTGATCTCTGAGTATTGATAGACTCAGTCTTTTTGGCTTCTCCGATATCGTTGTTGATTTTATCGATCTGGTCAGAAAGCTTTTTCTTTGTTTGGGCTAAGACTTCTCTTTTTTCGCTGTCAGATGTGATGAGATTTTCGAGAAGCTTCAGGACGTCTGCATTTGGAAGCTCATCATTCTTCGCTTTTAAAGTTTCCTCAAAAAGCGGATCACTTTCATCGCACATGATCTCACTCATGAACTGTGACAGGCTTTTAGCTGCTTCATCCATCGAATGTGAGACGTTGTTTTTTTCAGTGACAAGCTGATCCTGAAGCTTCTGAAAGTTTGCAGTCTTGAACAGCCTGCTGAAAATCTCCTGCCTTGTCCTGGTATCTGCTAAAAGCACCTTCTGGAAGTCGCCCTGAGCGAGCATCTCAATACCTGAGAACTGGTCCTTCGTAAGCCCTAGGATTTCAATGATTTTCTTATCCGCATCCTTCCTCGAGGTCAGCATATCTCCGTCAGGGAGCTCGAGCTCGACCTCCTCGGTCTGCTTCGTGAACCCTTCGCCTCTGGCCTTTGGACGCTGATACTCAGGGTTTCTTCTGATGCGGTATATTTTTCCCTGATGTAAAAATAAAAGCTCGACAAAGGTTGGTGTTTTCGGGTCGGCATACTGCGAGCGCAGCATTGCAGGCGTTCTGTTGTCGCCGCTTGCTGAGCCGTAGAGCGCAAAGGTGATTGCGTCGAATATCGTTGTCTTTCCGGCACCGGTCTTTCCTGTAATCAGGTAAAGACCGCTCCCGCCCAGGGCGTCCATATCGAGCTCCTGCACTCCGGCATAGGAGCCAAATGCTGACAAAGTAAGCTTTAATGGTCTCATAACTTCACCCCCAGATCTTTTCTATCAGTGATGACGCGAGACTCCTCTGGTCCTCGTTCATCGGCTGATTGTTTATTTTTTGATAGAGCTCTTCAAAAAGCTCAAGAGGAGATTTGCTGTCGACATCTACCTCGTCACTTAGCTCCTGATTGACACGGGTTCTGGTGTTGTCATATTTGAGATGCATCAGATTCGGGTAGAAGCGGCGGAGCTTCCCTACTGCGTCCGGAACGTCCTCCTCATCTGTAAGAACTGCCTGGATGTAGTCATCTGTGGCGGTGCCGTTTATTTTTTCCTTATTGGTCAGATCTTCGTAGGTACCCTTTATAGTACGCAGGTCGTGGAGAGGCTTCAAATCAGCTGTTCTGATACTGATATCGTCCTTGCTTTCTATCTCAACTATCGTGACTGATTTATTCTGATGCTCCTCAGAAAATGAATATTTGAGCGGCGAACCTGAGTATCTTATCGTATCGCGAGACACTTTCTGTGGGCCGTGCAGATGCCCCAGCGCCACATAGTCAAATGGCGCGAATACGTCAGCGTCGATATTGTCCAGGCCTCCAACAGAAATCTCTTCGGAGTCAGACCGCACGCCTCCAGTGATAAACTGGTGGGCAATCAGAATGTTGAAATGCGTCGGGTCTGGGGCTGCTTCATCTATAACAGCCTTCATCATGTCTGTGTAGCTATCAAGCTCTATGCCTTTTTCTGAAAATGCGTTTCTGACATCTGCCGGTTTGATGAATGGAAGCATGTAGATGTCGACACTGACACCACCAGTGGAAAGGGTGTACGGTTTCAAAGGCTCTTCGCCGTTGTACGCCCGTGCTATGTAAATGTCGCTTTTTTCGATGAACTTCGATCCGAATGAAAGACGCTCAGCTGAGTCGTGATTTCCGCTGATGATGTAGGTTTTGATTTTCCTCTCTGCAATCTGCATCAGAAAATCCTCAAACAGTTTTATCGCATCAGTCGAAGCAATTGATTTGTCGTAGACGTCGCCGGCTATCATGATGCCGTCAGGCTTCTCATTGTCAATGATGTGCAGGATTTCTCCTAAGATGTGTTTCTGGTCTTCAATCATCGGGAATTCGTTTACGCGCTTCCCGAGATGAAGATCAGCCAGGTGGATGAGTTTCAAACTTCTTCCCTCCTTTTTTATAGGCTGTTGGTTGTGGACCATGATAATGTTTTTGGCCTTTCTGGGCCGCAATCTATCAGATGTTATTTAAAAAATCCTCAACAATTTTCTTGTATTTCTCTGGGGCAGCCAGAACTGAACCGGCATGCTCTGCCTTCGGTATTATATGCAGTTCCTTATATCCCTTTGTCATCGCGTACATCCTTCGGCTGTGGGCCGGCAGGATAAACGAATCCTTTGCGCCATGGATGAAGCAGATCGGGACCTCGTTGTCACCTAGTGAATCGACTGGCCTAGCCTGCTTTAATGAGTAGCCGTAGTGCAGTCTGTATGCCGCTGCCATCGGAGTGTAGAGGAACTGTGGCAGGTGCATTTCTGTCATTCCTCCCTTGATGACGTTTTCGATATCAGCAAAGCCGCAGTCGGCTACGACGAACTTTACCCTTGACTTGTATTTTAAAACTGCGACTGAGGTGGCGGCTCCCAAGGATTCGCCGTGCAGTCCCAGATAGATGTCTTTTCCGTATCTCTGATAGGTGTCTTCTATCAGACAATTGAGGTCCTTTGACTCACGTATCGAGTAGGTGCAGAAGGTCTTTTTATTCTCACCATGTCCCCTCAGATCGTAGATGATGCAGTTATAGCCTGCGTCCAGATAAATCTGCATGTATTTCATGCTGCCGTATCTGTTATCGGTGTGGCCATGTGAGATTATCACATATTTGTCTGATGGATTTTTGGCGTAGCAGCAGATCACATGAAGCTCGTAATTATCGTACGATGCGACTACGTAATCTTCCTTCTTCAGATCATCAAAGAAAGAGACATCGTAGTGCTCCTTCTGCCATTCGTATGCCTCGTCAAGTGTCTGCCGTTTGATCTCGCCGACATATTCTGCGAGCTTTAAGTCGACGACCGATGCCGTAAGTGCAACAGCTCCAGCTGTCCCGGCAGCGATTATTTTTTTCTTGTTCATAAAAATCTCCCGAGTATATCCATTGTGCGTTTATTTTTTGAAGCTTAACTCAAGTCAGTCCCTAGGTCAAAACATCCGGCCTCCATCGGAGCCCGGATGTCCTTTACTTCAGTGAAAAATAAACGTTATCAGAAGTCAACCTCTGAGTCGTAGTAGCATGCCTTGAGGAGCTTCTCCATAAGCTCTATGTCCTCGCTATTGTCAGCGCTCAGTGGACGTGGGTTCGTAAGAGTGCAGGCATCGAGAATAGCATTCTTTGCGATTTCAGGAAGCCTCTCGAGGAATACCTCCTCAGGAACAAAGCCCTGCTCTGTAGGATAGCTGTCAGCACCATAGTTCTTGATGCAGTGAGGAATGTTCAGCTTATCATTCATGCCGCGAAGCAGGTCGATGAGCTTTGCAATCTTATCCTGCTCTGAGTTGCCGCCGAGTGCGAGATAGTCAGAAATGAATGCATATCTCTCTGCAGCTCTTTTATCCTTAGCGTTGAAGGCGATAACCTTTGGCAGGTACATAGCGTTTGCAGCGCCGTGGATGATGTGAGCGCCGTAGTCTGCAAATGCTGCACCAGTCTTATGAGCCATAGAGTGAACGATTCCAAGTGAGGCGCTTGAGAAAGCAATTCCTGCGAGGCACTGTGCGTTGTGCATGATGTCACGGGATGTCATAGCATCTCCTGCTGACTTGTCCTCGTTGTAGGACTGAATCAGGTTATCCTTAATAAGAGTCATGGCACGAAGAGCCGGGGCATCTGTGAAATCAGAAGCAGCTGTAGAAACAAAGGCCTCGATAGCATGTGTCATAGCATCCATTCCGGTGTGAGCCACAAGCTTTTTAGGCATTGTCTCAGCCAGCTCAGGATCTACGATAGCTACATCCGGTGTGATCTGGAAGTCAGCGATAGGATACTTGATTCCCTTCTCATAGTCTGTGATGATGGAGAAGGCTGTGACCTCTGTAGCTGTACCTGAGGTAGATGATACTGCGCAGAACTTAGCCTTGTGGCGGAGCTCTGGAAGTGCGAAGACCTTACACATGTCCTCGAAGGTGCACTCCGGATGCTCATACTTGATCCACATAGCCTTAGCTGCATCGATTGGTGAGCCGCCGCCGATAGCGATGATCCAGTCCGGCTGGAACTCCTCCATCTTCTTGGCGCCGTCCATAACAGTCTTTACTGATGGATCTGACTCGATTCCCTCGATGAGAGCTGTCTCCATACCGGCCTCGTGAAGATACTCCTCAGCTCTTCCGAGGAAGCCGAATCTCTTCATGGATCCGCCGCCTACGCAGATGATGGCTTTCTTTCCCTTCAAAGTCTTTAAAGCCTCAAGAGCGCCCTTGCCATGGTACAGGTCACGTGGATTTGTAAATCTCTGCATAATAATTTCCTCCATACATTCTTTAAAATGCCCAAATTTTTTGAACAAATCGCACAAATTTGCTCAACTAGTTACATCTATTTTGTCATATTTTACTAAATAATTCAATGGAGGAGTGTGAAATGTTTGTGAAGTATGTAAATAAAGACAAGGAAATAACGAGGTCACTTTTGAAAAAATAAACGAAAAATCCCGCAGCCACTGCTTTCCGTCAGAGGCTGTGGGATTTTTAGAAGAGGATTTACTTAGCTGATTCTGTTTTTTTGATGACGTTCATATACATCACGATCATCAGCACGAGAATAATGCCGAGGTAGATCGGGTACAGTGCGAATGAGATGTGGTTTGCTAAAAGTCCAAACAGTGGCGGCATCAGAGTCGTACCCACATAGGCTGCTGCCATCTGAACGCCGATGACTGCCTGTGATTTGTCTGCTCCGAAAAGAGACGGCGTGCTGTGGATTACGCAAGGGTAGATCGGAGCGCAGCCGAGACCGATAATAATAAGACCGGCGAGCGAGATAACATCTCCAAAAGGCAGGAACAAAAGGATTATACCTAAAGCTATTATTCCTTGTCCTATGTGGATCATCTGGGTATCGTTGAATCTAATAGTCAAAAATCCACTGATTGCGCGGCCAACTGTGATGCCGATATAGAAAAGGCTTGCAAAGCTTGCCGCTGTAGCTGCGGGAACATCCTTAAAAATAGTCAGATAGCTGGCTGCCCACTGCCCTGCTGTCTGCTCGACTGCGCAGTAGCAGAAGAACGTGATAAGGATTTCCTTTGCGCCCGGGATGGCAAGAATCTCCTTGATGGAGAGTGCCTTGCGGCTAGAGGCATTTGCACCATCGTCAGTTCCATCCTCCTCAGAGCGCTTATTCCAAAGTGGCAGGGAGATAATTATTATAAAAGTAAGAACCGACTGGATAATGCCGATTGTCGCATAGCCCATATTCCAGGAATCGTGTTTTGTGATGCAGTAGCTCATTACGTACGGTCCGAATGAAGCACCGATTCCCCACATGCAGTGGAGCCAGCTCATGTGGCGGCTCTTGAAGTGAAGGGCGACGAAATTGTTAAGAGCTGCATCGATGCTTCCGGCTCCGAGTCCATAAGGAAGTGCCCAGAGGCAGAGCATCCAGTACTGTGAACTGAACGAAAAACCGAAAAGTCCAACTGCTGTAAGAGCGGTGCTTAAAGCGGTTACTTTTCCAGTACCGAGCCTTTTAGTGAGTCGGTCACTTAGAAGTGCTGAGATGATCGTGCAAAACGAAATGATCATCGAGACGAAGCCCATATATGAAACAGGCACGTCGAACTGCTTGTAGATCGTAGGCCAGGCCGAGCCTAAAAGTGAATCCGGGAGGCCGAGGCTGATAAAAGCCAGATAGATGATAAATAAAAGCATATTTTTCTCCTTTTATATGGTTTGTGCAGAGCAATTTGCACTTCACATGATATGATTATATCGCCTTAGCACTTTTTTGTCTTGTACAAAATACCGAAAATTCTATGACAAAATTTCCCCAATAACAATCTGTTCTGATATAATATCTGGTGAATCTTTTTTGTTTAAGAAGATACTAGTTGAAAAATGATAAAGATAAGAAATGCAAAAATGGATGAATTCCATGCGCTTGAGGAGATTTCTGTCTCTTCGATGAGCGAGCCATGGAAGGAAGCCGATTTCATGTCAGCAGAAAAAAATGAATACGCGCTGATACTTGCAGCTGTTGAGGAAGATGAACCGGTCGGTTACGCTGTCGGTTATTTTGCCGCGGATGAGGCGGAGCTGCCTTCGATTGCGGTGAGCCCGCAGATGAGGCGGCGCGGAATCGGAGATGCTCTTTTGAATGAGCTTTTTATTCAGGTAAGACAGCGTGGCGCAGCGAAGCTTTTCCTTGAGGTCAGGGAGTCTAATGAGGCAGCAATTGCGCTCTACGAAAAGAACGGCTTCATTACCGCTGGAACCAGGCGGCATTTTTACAGTAATCCTGAAGAGGACGCGCTGGTGATGATGAAATTATTGTGATAAAGAAGGATAGAAATGACAGATCATGTAACTCTTGCGATGGGTGCTGGTGGAAAACAGACGGCCGAGCTCATCGATAATGTATTTAAGAACTATTTAACAAATGAATTTTTTACAGCTGACGATGCAGCTGTTCTGCCACAGCCTAAGGACCAGATAGCTATGTCAACGGACGGATTTATAGTGAGCCCGGCATTTTTCCCGGGAGGAAATGCTGGAGAGCTAAGCGTCTGTGGAACCGTAAACGACCTGACCTGTATGGGGGCTAAGCCGCTCTATCTGACATGCTCGTTTGTAATTGAGGAGGGCTATCCGATTGAATCCTTGAGACAGCTTGTTGCTTCAATGGCCGAGACCGCGAAAAAGTGTGGTGTCCGCGTGGTTGCAGGAGATACAAAGGTTGCCGGAAAAGGACAGGTAGACGGCTGCTTTATTACGACAGCTGGTGTCGGAGAGATAGTTCCTGGAGTGCATACCTCTGGAGCACTCGCAAAGCCGGGTGATGCTGTTATCGTGACTGGCGATGTAGGAAGACATGGCTGCTCGATTCTTTTATCGAGAGATGAATATGGCATCGAGGCTGATGTGACAAGCGACTGTGCGCCGCTTTGGAATCCACTTTCTGCCGTTTTTGAAAAGGTGCCTGGCGTTCATGTCGTGCGCGATGCTACACGCGGCGGTGTCGGCACTGTGCTCTATGAGATCTGCCATGAAAGTGGTGTCGGCATCAGGCTTGACAGGGAGAAGGTCCCTGTCCAGTCTGAGGTCAGAGGTGTCTGTGATATGCTTGGCCTCGATCCGCTCTACCTCGCCTGCGAGGGGCGCATGGTAATCATGGCTCCTTCAGAAAACGCTGATGAGATCGTTTCAATACTTAAATATTTTGAGGATACAAAAAATGCATGCGTCATTGGCGAGGTGACCTCTGAGCAGGAGGGGCACGTAATTGTGCGGACCTCAATCGGCACAGAGACCTATCTGCCAGAGCCAGGAAATGAATTACTGCCTAGAATTTGCTGACCGAAAGCACAGAGACGAGAACTAGTCTAAGACGAAGTTCGAGTCCTGTGCGAGGCCAATCTTCGAGATTAGCGAACGCAAGCCAAAGGCGCTGCGTGAGCTTAACGAGAAGAACATCCTTGTCAGGCTGTCTTGAAACGGATTTTACGTGTAGAATTGAGATTTTTGAGATTTCACACGTAAAGTTTGGTAAGTTACTACGTGTGGAAATTGGTTTTTTTGATTTCTACACGTAAATATTTGAGGAGGACTACGTGTGAAAATGGGATTTCTTGATTTCCACACGTAAATATCTGGAGAGGACTACGTGTGAAAAAACGATTTCTGGGTTTCCACACGTAAAGAATAGGAAGCGGCTACGTGTGAAAAAACGATTTCTGGGTTTCCACACGTAAAGAATAGGAAGCGGCTACGTGTGAAAAAACGATTTCTGGGTTTCTACACGTAAACAACGTCTGCAGATTACGTACTGGAATTGATAACAGCTATCCAGTACGTAGATAGTGCTGGATAATGAGGAGAATTGATGTACATAAAGCTGAAAAAAGGCGAGGGTCGTCTGCTGAAGTCTGGCGGTGCCTGGGTTTTTGATAATGAGATACAGGAAGTATCAGATGATATAGAGGATGGTGAGCTGGTAGAAGTTCACGACTTCGATGATTTTTTCATGGGATGGGGATTCTACAATTCTGCTTCGAAGATACGAGTCAGGATGCTCTGCCGGCATAGGAAAGAGAAGCCGGATGAAGCATTTTTCAGGGAAAGAGTCAGAGCGGCAGTAGAATATAGAAAAAATACTGTCGATATGAACGCCTGCCGTCTTATTTTTTCAGAGGCGGACTTCTTCCCGGGAATGGTAGTCGACAAGTACAATGATCTGCTGGTGGTCGAGTCGTTGGCGCTCGGAATAGACAGGCTGAAGCCGATGATACTTCGCTTGCTGCTTGAAGAATTAAATAATATTGATTTTGATGGCGGCTCAGTTGATGAAAAAAAGAATATCCGCGTTAATGCTGAGAAAAATGCCGAAGACACTGTAAAAAATACCGGCTTTAAGATCCGTGGTATCTACGAGCGAAGCGACGCTCCTGTCAGAAAAAAAGAGGGTATGAAGCCGTTTAAGGGGTGGCTCTATACGGCAGAAAAAGGCTTTATCGATGAGCCATTTAACGATATGCTGCGCGAGTGGAATCCGGATGAGGATTACCCTGAAAGGGCGGAATCTCCATTGACCGAAATTGTGGAGAACGGAGTTCACTATACAGTCGATGTGGAGAATGGGCAGAAGACCGGATTTTTCCTGGATCAGAAGTACAACAGGCTTGAGATACAAAAGCTTGCAAAGGGTAAGTCTGTGCTTGACTGCTTTACGCATATGGGAACCTTTGCCTTAAATGCTGCAAGAGGCGGCGCATCGGATGTGCTGGGGCTTGATATCTCGGAGCTTGCGGTGCAGCAGGCTGCGGCGAATGCAAAGCTCAATGGCCTTGAAAATACAGCGCGCTTCGAGGTCGCTGATGTGCTTGATGCTCTGCCTCAGATGAGAAAGGAGGGCAGGCTTTTTGACCTTGTAATTCTCGATCCGCCTGCATTTACGAAGTCGAAAAACACCGTAAAGCAGGCAGAAAAGGGTTACCGTGAAATCAACCGCGAGGGCATGATGCTTGTAAGAGATGGCGGCTATTTGGCGACCTGCTCCTGCTCACACTTTATGGATGAGGAGCTCTTCAAAAAGGTTATTAACCAGGCAGCAGTCTCTGCACACAAGAGGCTGCGCCAGGTAGAGTTTAGGACCCAGTCACCGGATCACCCTATACTGTGGGGACTTTATTCCAGCTACTATCTGAAGTTTATAATTTTCCAGGTAGTAAACGAGAAATAAAGCATTGAAATTACGGATTGGAATGGAAAAACCAGTCTGAGTCCGTAAATGAAACCAGGGAATTACGGACTGAGATGAAAAAACTGATTTGAGTCCGTAAAAGGAACCAGGGAATTACGGACTGAGATGAAAAAACTAATCTGAGTCCGTAAAAGGAACCAGGGAATTACGGACTGGAATGAAAAAACTGATCTGAGTCCGTAAAAGGAGCTCAAAAATTACGGACTGGAGATGAAAAGTTCAACCCAGTCCGTAAATGTAGTCCAAATCAAATTAATTTGTCTGCAAACAGCCTTCCAGACATCGCGAGATGCGGTTCTTCTATCCAGGTCTGGTGAGATGAGTCGAAGCCAGGGGTTCCGTGGGAATATGCATTCCTGAATAGTGGGTCGCCGTGAATTACGGCGGCTTTTTTCAGTTCTTCTGAAATTTCTGCTTCGCCACGGGGACAGAGGATTAAAGGATCACTTTTCACGGTTGTGCTGGAAGGAGAACTGGTTAGCTCAGTTGTGCTTGCAGGAGAGTTTGTTGGCTTCGCAGTAGATACAAGAGAGTCAGTAAGCTCTGTTGTGCAAATCAAAGAAACAGAAGTCTCAGGTGAAGAGAGTTTTAACGCGGCAGCTTCAGAGCCCATGGTTACAGGCTCACCGACAAAAGCTGTGACAGATGATCTGGATGCGGCTGAATTCACAGAGGATGTCACTGAATTGTTAGAGCCTACTGCATCAGCCTGCGAAGAAATTTCCGAAGAATTACCTAAATAATCCAGGTAAGAATTCTTCACTTCAAGTGCTTTCAAATCCTTAAAGACTATTGAAGCAAATTCATCTGAGACAAGTGGATTTCCTATCACATATGGGATTCCAAGGTGCTCATAAAGGAACTGCGCAGCCTTGAGTCCGAGAGATGATAGCACGAGAGAGACGTCAGCAGAAGCTGCGGCTTTTACGTCTGAAAAGTTCACAGGATGTGCGGCTGTGCCCCTGCCCCAGTTGGCAGCAATTGAAAAACCTGCATTTTCGAGGATATCATAGAGACTGTCAACCTGCTTATCGCTGGGATATTCGAAAGGAGACAATCCTAGAAGATTTACAGAAAGCCTGGTATCTTCCTGACAAGAATTATCAATAATCATTTCATGAGAAATTGCTGCATTGGTCTTCTGGTTTCCGGAATTAGAAGAATTAAGAATTGAACTATAAGAATATTTCTGGATTCCTGGATTTTTCAGCTCAGTCCCGTCCCCATCCAAAAATTTCTCCGCTATCGCCAGAAACGCGTTTGCTCCGCCAACTGTATAGTCATGCATCGCGTTTGTCTGGATATAGAAAGCTGGAATTCCGGTTTTTTCTTCAAGAATATGGCAGATAGCTGTGAAATCCGTGCCAATTATATCCGGGACCGGTGAGTTGCAGACTGCAATAAACTTCGGCTTTTTCGAAAGAGCAGCAACCGCGTCGCAGGTGTCGTCGATAAGCCTCTGATCATTTCCATGGATGGCATCGCTTTCACGTAGTCCAGAAATGTAGATCGCGCTCTCGCGCTTAGTCCACCTCAGCTCATCGAAAGTGTTATAGGTCGAGTTGCAGCCACTCGGGTCGTGAATCACTGTGATTCCACCGAATTCATAGAGAGCTGACGCTGCTCCGGACACGTCTCCGGAATACACCGGAATATGAGTAAATATCTGTTTTTTAATTCGCATTTTATCCATGGAAAAATTCTAACACATAGTGTAAAATAGATAAAGTGAAAAATTAGTTAGTGAATAGTAATAAAAATTAATCGTTAATTTTTCCCAGGAGAAAAGATATGAAAATACTTATAGTTGAAGACGAATTCGCACTTGCAGATGCTTTAAGGGACAGACTTCTGCAGGAGAAGTACGAGGTCGACATCGCTAATGACGGCACCACAGGCTGTGAGAGGTGTATGACAGGCGCATATGACATAATAATCATGGATGGAATGCTCCCAGGAAAGGACGGCATAGAGATCATCTATGAGATGAGAAAGGCTGGAGTGACGACTCCGGTGCTTATGCTTACTGCGAGATCAGACCTTATGGATAAGCTCAAGGGCCTTGACGCCGGAGCAGATGATTACATGACAAAGCCGTTCGAGGTGGAGGAGCTTCTTGCCAGACTGCGTGTGCTTATCAGACGTAATTACGGCAGAGAGGAAAATGTCCTGACGGTCGGTAATCTCCGTCTTGACAGGAAAAACGCCTCACTTGTGAATGTTGATGATAATCAGACTATATCGCTGGCCGGAAAGGAACTGAAGATCCTCGAATATTTTATGGATAATCCGGGGCAGGCGCTTACCAGAGAGCAGATATCGGAAAGAATATGGGGACACGAGGACAATGTCGAGTATAACAACGTCGAGGTCTATGTGTCGTTTATCAGAAGGAAGCTCAAATTCCTGAAGGCAAATGTAAAAATTCGTGCAGTCCGCGGCGTAGGCTACAGACTTGATGTGGAAGAGACAGCCTCATGATTAAGAAATTACAGCACAGAATCGAACTGATACTTTCACTTACTATTGTAGGCATAATCATAGTTGTCCTTGTATTTTCGATGCTTGCCCAGTTCAATGAGAACACGTCATCACTTGAAAAGCAGCTTAGGAGAGCAGAGGATGCTGCTTACGATTCGTACTATGAGAGCATCCTCGATAACAGGATTCAGAAGTCTGGAGATACAGACAACACCACTAAAGCCAAAACTGACGCCTGCCCCGATTCACCTTCTTATGCGGTTTTTATTGAAACTGATGGAGAGTCAACTGATGGAGCCATGCTTTCGGATGAAGCGTCAGGAGATGCAGGGGATGTAACAGTCGAGAACAACGAGGATGGCATCGCCTACGTTCAGAATGGCAATGCCGATAAGGACGACGTAGCAGCATTAGCCAGACAGATGAAGGAAACCGGGAATGATTCCGGAGAATACTCTATCTATATGTATGATATCCGTGATGTCGAGGATATGAAGCAGATCACATTTATCGATACTACGGAAGAAAGGCGCAGGCTGATACCTATTTATGTATTGACTGCAATAATTGGTGCAGCAGCAATTGCAGCAGCTGTGATCATCAGTATCCTTTTGTCCAGATATCTGGTTAAGCCTATCGCTGAGAACATAAAGAAGCAGAAGCAGTTTATAGCGGACGCGTCGCATGAGCTGAAGACTCCTCTCGCTGTAGTCGATGTAAATATCGACATGGCACGAAGTACAAAAGACAACGATAAGTACTTAGGCTATATAAAGGGTGAGACGAAAAAAATGAACCGTCTTATCCAGGAACTTCTTACCCTCGAATCGGTCGAGGATGCTGAGACCACGGAAAAAGGCTGGGAGCATTTTAATCTCTCAGATACCATTGAGGGTGTCATACTTCCGTTTGAGGCAGTTGCATTTGAAAAAGGAGTCACGATTGACCAGCAGATCGATGAGAACATAAACTTTTATGGAGACCCGGTTGACATCAGCAGGATGGCAGAGACTCTTATCGAGAATGCGATAAATCATTCGGATGCAAATGCCAAGGTAGATGTAAGCCTTACACATACGAAGAATCATATCAGATTCAAAGTAGGTAACCATGGAGAGACTATAGATCCTGAGTCACAGAAGCATCTGTTTGAGAGATTCTACAGAGTCGATAAGGCCCGTAACAGAAAAGAAGGACACTTCGGCCTGGGACTTGCGATAGCCAAGGCTACAACTGACAGATATGGCGGCACGATCTCAGTTTCAAGCGAAAACGGATATACAGTTTTTACGGTAAGTTTCAGAGAATAAGGCGGTTAGATAAAACTTTTATTAAACTTGTGACAGCAGACTTATTGCGTGTTATAATTAATCGGACAGGAGATTTTTCCTGCCCGATTTTCAGAGTGAGGAGAAACAGGTATGAATATTGCTACTCAGTTATGTGGACTGGCAATATTGATTGTCATTTTGGTTTTCTATTTCAGACAGCAGAAGGTTGATCTGAAGAGCAGTAAAATCTTTAAAGATGCGCTTTTGGCTGATTTAGGTTGCCTCACACTCGATATTGCATCTATTTTTGGCATTATTTATTGTGAAAAAGGGGTAAGCCCTGTCATAACAGAGATACTGTGTAAGCTTTACCTGATGTCTCTTGTCTTCATGACCTACATCTGTTTCGCCTATGTCGTATCCGAGATGCCGGTTACGGAAAAAGGCGGGCATAAAATCGAAAGAGCAGCTCTTATTCTGTACATTATTGCAGACATCATCATTGCTGTTGTTCCAATTTACTATACGACAAACGGCAGGCTGACTTATTCATATGGACCATCATGTCAGGCAGCGTATATTTTTGCCCCGTTCTATATCATCGTGACCTTTCTGATGGTGTTATTCTATCGGAAAAAAATATCCTCTACTTTTTTTATTACGATTACAGTAGCTATGGCTCTGGAGTGTGGCACGGCGGTCATTCAGTTTTTAGATCCAGAAATTCTTCTCGTAGGATTTGGCGCAGCTTTAGGTCTGATAGTCATCTATCTCGAAATCGAGAATCCAATGATTCAGACAGACAGGCTGTCTGGACTTTTTAACCTCTCTACTTTCCAGATGTATATCGAGGATTTTTACAAGAAGGATCTGCCATATTCATATATATTTGTAAGACTTGTGTATGACATTGCTTCACCGGTAGATAAGAGTGACGTTATTATGAGAAAGACAGCTGATTATCTGGCATCCTTCAAGCATGCAAAGACCTTTTATATAGGACAGTCGGGATATGTCATGGTATTTCGTGATCCTACCAAGGCGGCAGAGGCTGCCGGTGAGATAAATCCTGAGCTGATAAAGGCCTGCTATGATAATGGAAATGCTTTTCTTGAGGTTCTTGAAACCCGTGGGCGTAAGGCAGCGAATGTTGGCGAAATGCAGGAGATTTTAGGACAAGTCTCAGCTAATGGTGAGTATTCTGATAACAATATAATCATTATGACTGATGATATGTATGAGAGATTCAGACAGGAAAGACGCATTACTGCAGAAATAGACAAGGCTCTCGATGAGGACAGGGTAGAAGCGTTTTTCCAGCCTATTTATTCGTTTAAAGACAATGCTTTCACAGGTGCGGAGGCACTCGTCAGGATCAGAAAAGAGGACGGCTCTATTATGCCGCCTGGCATGTTCATTCCGGTGGCTGAAAAGACAGGCCAGGTCAAAACAATCGGTGACAGAATGTTTGAGAAGACGCTTGACATTATAAAAAATGGCGGCGTCCGTGAACTTGGCGTTCATTTTATCGATATAAATCTTTCGGTGTTGCAGTGCGAGGATAAGACTCTTTCAGACAGATATCTGTCGCAGATGAAAGAAGCAGGCGTTCCACCTGAGATGTTCTGCTTTGAGATCACTGAGACTGCGATGATCGTAAACCGTGAGATGCTTCTGAATAATCTCAATGCCTTCAGGGCAGCAGGCTGCAGCTGTTCACTCGATGATTTTGGAAATGGAGAGAGTAACCTTAACTACGTCGTCGACATGCCGATTAACTTCATCAAGGCTGACCGTTCTATGGTTACGAAGTATACGATCTCGAGCCGCGTCGGACTTATAATGGATTCGATGATTCATATGGCAAAGGGCCTTTCGCTGAAGGTCGTGGCTGAAGGAGTCGAGACGGACAGAGATATGGAAGCCATGAAGAGCCTTGATATCGACTACATCCAGGGTTACTATTTCAGTAAGCCGCTTCCTAAGAATGAATATATCAAATTCCTGATGAAAAACAGAAAACCAGCATAAAGAAACCGTCTGCGAAAAGCAGGCGGTTTTTAAGTGCGGTGAAAAAAGGCAGATTTTTTATCGAATCATCTCTCTTGAAAAAGTAGACGCTGCCTGCTTGAATGTGAAGATGTACAGCCGTTTCTTTGCCCTGGTCGCACCCACATAAAAAATTCGTCTTTCTTCCTCATACTGCTCCTGTTCTGGCGTCACGTCGTTCGGATCCTTTATGCGCGCCGGCGGATTGGTGGCTTTTGGGAAAACTCCGTCCATCACATCGATCATGTAGACATTGTCGTACTCTAATCCCTTGCTTGAGTGAATGGTCGAGAGAATCAGAGGCACACGGGAGTCGTTTTCTTTTTCAGCAATTGTCTTGTTTAAAAAATCAAGCCTCTTCAAAAATCCCTGCAGGTCTGGAGTGTCTTCGGATATTTTTTTCAGGGCAAAAAGCTTCCGCGTATCCATCTGCGAGCGTTCGAGGTAATCGAGGTACCCCATCGTGTAGAGGATGTAGATGAGTCCGTCTTTGCCGGACATTTTTTTCAGGAGGCGGAAGTCGGAGTCGAGGTTTTCTATCGTTTCACGCTGTCGCCGTTTAAGAAGTGAGCTGTTCATCGCGGCGTCAAAAACCGAGACTCCGCTGGCTTCGCTAACACCACAGAAGGCAAGTGCATCCTGTTTTTTGATGTATGTCCTGACCTTGTAGTAGATGTTCATGAAGGCTTTGGTATCGCACAGGTCATACGCGAAATGTATGATGTCTGTTAAGTCCTTTACGATTCTGCTCGTGAAAAAATTAAGCTCCGATTTTCTGATGCGATAAGGGATGCTGTGCTTTTCCAAAAGGTCTATAAACGGGATAATGCTCTCGTTGTCGCGGTATAGGATTGCAGTCTCTTCAGTAACTGAGGAAGCTGCCTTTAATAGATAAGTGAGCTGCGCGCCGCGGGTATAGACCTCTATCTGCTTTACCGGAACCTTTGCCGGGCGGCTTGGGATGAAGTGCTTTTTGTGGCGGAGGACATTGTGATTTATGACCTTTTCGCAGGCCTTAACGATGTGCGCGTCGCTGCGGAAATTGGTCTCCATCAGAAGCACCTTCGCGCCGTCGTGTATTTTTTGAAAAGACATAAGTGCCTCAGGGTATGCGCCGCGGAAACCGTAGATGCTCTGGTCCTCATCGCCGACCATAAAGAGGTTGTCGGTGGTCTCTGTCTTTGCAATCATCGAGATGATCACGTGCTGGATTTTCGACGTGTCCTGCGCCTCATCGACAAGGACGTATTTGAATTTTTCCTGCATGTGCTCTAGGACGCGCGGGTCGCTTCGAAGCATTACGAGGGCGTAGACAAGCTGGTCGTCGTAGTCCATCAGGTGCTGCTGCCGCATAAAGGCCTTGTAACCCCTGTAAATGCCTGCGATATCGTAATCGAAGTCGTCATTGAGGGCATCGATTTCTTTTTCGGAGAGCATCATATTTTTTATAAAAGTAATCTGCGTGCGGATGTCCTGCAGGTCGGATTCTGTCGCATAGCCGCCTGAGGTTTTTGTGTAGGCCTGGCTTAAAAAAGCCGCCTGCTTCGGAGAGTAATCCGAGAATTTGAAGACTGTGTTTCCAGTCACTCCTGCATACCAGTGGATTATCTGGTGGCAGATTGAATTTATCGTGGAAAAATGAACGCGCCCGCCAAGCTCCTCTCCGAATTTCGATGCGAACCGCTTTTCCATGTCGTGGGCGGCTGCTACTGTGTAAGTCAGCACAAGGATGCTCTCAGGCTTTATGCCGCAGCCGTGGATCATCCAGCCGATGCGCGTCACGAGTACTGTGGTCTTTCCACTTCCGGGTACACTAAGAAGCAGTACCGGCCCTTCAACTGCCTGTACTGCTTCTTCCTGCTGCGAGGTGAGATTTATGTGAAACTGTTTCTTGAAATCGTTAAAATTCATGAATTATGCTGGGGCGATATACACGCTTTTCTGCTGCGTGATGTCAGTTGATTGATTAGTGTCATGCTGCTGAGTCGAAGTTTCCGCCGATGGCGCCGTTTGCTGCGTCTGATGATTTCGCATTAGCCTGGTATGGCTGAGCATCATTTGTGTACTTGATCTGGGTGGTTGTAGTTCCGCCGCTGACATAGACTCTGCCGCACTCAGGGCAGACAGAAGTATGTATCTGGACTGATGCCTGGAGAACCTTACCACCGTTTTCAGCGGCTTTCTTATAGGCATTAGAAACATGCATTCCCTCGTGCGCTCTGACTGCAGCTCCTGCTGCCTGAGGACTCACATGTGCAGCTGCCTTGAATGAGACGTTCGCCTCGTCTGAGCCGTCCTGATACTTACGGTTCTTGCAGGTCTCGCACTCTGCGGGAGATGACTTTCTGCCAGGCTTTACCTCTTCGGATTCGCCCGGATTTAATACTGGCTTGGACTGGTCCTTTGAATCACCATTTATAGAAGTATTCTGGCCTGCGGCGTTAGAACTGCCGGCGATAGAATTAGAACTGCCTCCTATTGAAAAATTCTGGTAGCCGCCGTAATAGCTTCCAGCTCCTGAAATACCACCTATAGCCATAAAAAACACCTCCTCGCATCAGCAAACAATTGATGCCGCTTATTTCGTTTTTATTTTACCACGAAAACTGCTATAATGCCATATGCAGGTTGAAATTTTTTGCTCATAGTATTGATTACGTGTGGAATCCGGGTTTTCCTGTTTTCACACGTAAAGATATCGAGGAGACTACGTGTGAAATCCGGGTTTTCCTGTTTTCACACGTAAAGATATCGAGGGGACTACGTGTGAAATCCAGTTTTTCTTGTTTTCACACGTAAAGATGTCGAATAGATTACGTGTGGAATCCGGGTTTTCTTGTTTTCACACGTAAAGATGTCGAATAGATTACGTGTGGAATCCGGGTTTTCTTGTTTTCACACGTAAAGATATCGAGGGGACTACGTGTGAAATCCGGGTTTTCCTGTTTTCACACGTAAAGATTACGAGGAGACTACGTGTGAAATCTGGGTTTTCTCGTTTTCACACGTAAGTATCAAGAAGTAAGTGAGGTGCATTTACATGAAAAAATATAAGAATATAGTTTTTGATGTCGGGGATGTGCTGTTGGTTTACCGCTGGCGGGAGATGCTTATGGACTACGGCCTGAGTCGTGAAGAGGCCGAGAGGATTGGCCGCGAGATGTTCGACTGTCCTGAAAAAATCTGGTCTAAGTTCGATCTCGGCAATGAGAGCGATGAGCAGATTATTGAGGATTTTGAAAAAATATACCCTGCTGACAAGAAGGTCATCCACTGGTTCATCGAGCATGGCGAGTACATGGAAGTGCCACGGCCGGCGATTTGGGAGAAGGTGCATGCCCTTAAGCAGGCTGGCTATCACCTCTACATTCTGTCGAACTACCCGAAATCTCTTTTCGATAAACACACCGAGTATGCTGACTTCATGAAGGACATGGATGGAATGATGGTCTCATACATGATTCACAAGGCCAAGCCTGGCCGTGAGATTTATGCTGCCCTCTGTGAAAAATATACGCTGAGTCCTTCTGAGACGATATTTTTTGATGACAGAGCCGAGAACGTGCAGGGCGCGATCGACTTCGGAATGGACGCCGAGCAGGTGACGGATGAAGAGAGCTTTTTAAAGAGGCTTGAAGAATTTCTGTAACTAATCAGCTGCCACGGTAATAGGAGTTAGAATGATTACTATAGATTTGGTAACTGGATTTCTGGGATCTGGGAAAACTACTTTTCTAAGAAAGTATGTGAAATTCCTGATGGCGCAGGGAGAGAATGTCTGCATTTTGGAAAATGATTATGGTGCGGTAAATGTCGACATGATGCTGCTGTCTGATTTGATTGGTGACAATTGTGATATCGAAATGGTTGCGGGCGGCTGCGACAGCGACTGCCACCGCAGGCGTTTCAAAAGTAAGCTGATCGAGATGGGCATGATCGGCTATACCCATGTGATAGTCGAGCCGTCTGGGGTTTTCGATGTCGACGAGTTCTATGACAGCCTGCAGGAGGATCCTCTGAACCGCTGGTATAAGGCAGGGGTGCAGATTACAATTGTGGACGCCGGGCTTCGAATGCCGCTGTCAGAGACGTCTCAATACGTCTTTGCATCAGAAGCAGCCAACGCTGGAATCATTCTTTTTTCGAAGACACAGCTAAATCCGCCTGAAGCTCCTTCAAATATCCTTAAGTATTTGAACGCCTCTCTTGAAAAAATAAACTGCAAACGGAGATTTCCTGAGCAGGATTTATTGACAGATAAGAAATCTTCTTCTCAGGCAGATACGCAAAGGAACAATTCATCAGATTCTAAATATCAGGAGATTTCAAAGGAGAACAATTCATCAACGGGGGACGCATTCCAAGAGTCATTACATAAAGAGGTTCTGACAAAAAACTGGGATGATTTGACAGACGAAGATTTCAAGACCATCGAGAATGCCGGGTATAAGAATTATTCTTTCGAAAAGCAGCAGGTCATGGATGAGCACAAATATGAGTCACTCTATTTCATGGAGAAGCATTTCTCTGTTGAAGAGATAAAGAGCAAGGCGTCCGAGGCAATCAAGGATCCGGACTGCGGCGGTGTGATAAGAATCAAAGGATTCCTGAAAGACTCCAAAGATAGCTGGATGGAAATTAATGTTACAAAAGATGACTTCAAAGTCGCGCCGGTCGAAGCTGGCCAGGATATCGTGATAGTAATCGGCGAGCACCTGGGCAAAGAGCGGCTTTCAGAGTATTTCGGTGAACCGGCTGAGATACATGCAGACTAAATTTTTGTCAATTACGGACTTGAGTGGAAAAATCCATCTGAGTCCGTAAAAGCAAAGCAACAATTACGGACTGGAACGCGGAAAGTAAACTGAGTCCGTAAAATGGAGAGAAAGATGCCAGAAATATGTAATTTGTGCCCAAGGAACTGCGGAGAGGGGCGGTTCTGCGGGAAAGGGGAGAAGCTTAAGGTCGCGAGAGCGGCGCTGCACTTCTGGGAGGAACCGTGCATTTCGGGGACTGCCGGCTCTGGAGCTGTCTTCTTCTCCGGGTGTAACCTGAAGTGCATTTTTTGTCAGAATGAAAAAATAAGAGACGGCCTTGTCGGCAAGGAAATAAGTGTTGAGAGGCTCTCGGATATTTTCCTGGAGCTGCAGGAGAAGGGCGCAAACAATATCAATCTGGTGACTGCCGGTCATTTTTTGCCGAAGGTGATAGAGGCGCTTGAGGACGCCAAAAACAGGGGGCTCGAAATCCCGATTGTCTACAACACTTCTTCGTATGAGAAGGTGGAGGCGATACGGGAGCTTGACGGGCTTGTCGATGTCTACCTGCCGGATCTAAAATATGTGAGCAGCAGGCTGTCGGGTGATTTTTCGAAGGCGGCTGATTATTTCGAGGTGGCGAGCCGGGCGATAGAAGAGATGGTCAGGCAGACCGGCGAGCCGGAATTTTATGTAAAGAAGAGCGCCAAGCTTGATAAACAGCTCGGGCTTTGGGAATCTGATGATGTGATGGACGCGGCGACCTACAATGAGTGTGCCGATGAATTGATGGATGAGGGCAAAGAGGTCCTTATGAAAAAAGGAACCATCGTGCGGCATCTGCTTCTTCCTGGCTGCGCGGATGATTCCAAGGCTGTTATCAGATATCTTTATGACACGTACGGCGACGGTATTTTTATCAGTATTATGAACCAGTACACGCCGATGCCTCAGGTCGCCGGTCACCCTTCTCTTGCAAGAAAAGTAACCGACACTGAGTATAACGAGGTTCTCGACTTTGCTTTGGACCTCGGCGTTGAAAACGCCTTTATGCAGGAGGGCGATGTCGCGAAAGAGAGCTTCATACCTGATTTCGACTGCGAGGGCGTTTAACGCCTCAGTGGTCTGATCGGGCGTAGCTGTTTTTCATGTCGTTTGATCTGAAGAAAAGAGCCTTGCTTAGAGCTTTGTCGGTCTCTTTTTTGAGCATGTCGGCGATTTCTTCGTTAGCTTCCTCGCAGAGCCCGGAAACTTCGGAAGGATCGGCCTTAGAAATCTCTTCGTCCCACTTGTTAAGAAGTGCATGTGACTTGGAAAGGACTGCCTCGGTGTACTGCTCGTTTACGTTCAGGCACTTGCCGTAGGTAGCGTCGGAAAGGCCGGCGATAAGGCGGGAAGCCCAGTAGAAGTTATCGGTTGAGACGCGGCCGGTCGTATTCGACAGGTACTCAGGCATAGATGAGACATTCGTATAGAACGGAGCCATTGTGTTGAAGGCGTTGCTTCCGAAAGCAACCCACTCGATCGGCTCAGCGTCAGGCCTGATCTCAGCAAATCCTAAGAAGTCATTTCGATTTATTCCGATTGAACGGTAAGCGCCGGCACATGATTTGTCGCCGTATGTCAGGTATGGGTCGTACTTTGTGCCCTGATAATGTGATGACAGAAGGTATTTGACGTCTTCAGGGGTTATTTTTCGCTCAGAAAAAATCTGCCAGGGAAGGTCATCATCCTCCGGTTTGTAAACTGCGTCTTCACCGTCGTATTCAGACTTGTCATCGTCTAAGTAGCGCAGCATGAACCAGGCTCTCGGCGTGTTGTACACGTGGTCGGCATCATCATGGCTTCCGAAAACGAGGCGCGGATTTATCACATAGTGGCCGCCGTCCTCTTCATCATCGTCGTCAAAATGAGAGTCGACGTCAAGATGATTTTTCTCGATAAAATCTCTAAGATCGGCAGAGCACATATTTGCTTCCTGATCGCCCAGGGCGTCGTCTATATCGAAGCTGTCGATTCCGAGCTGGTTTGGCATCACGACAACACCGTCGTCGTCTACTTTTCTTGCAATCCAATGATGGCCGCCGACAGATTCGAACCACCAGACCTCATCGCGGTCTGAAAATCCGATGCCGTTCTCCTCGTAGGTGCCGTATTTCTCATGAAGCATGCCCAGGCGCTTTACACCCTCGCGGGCACTTTTGATGTAAGGAAGCGTGATCACGACAAGGTCTTCCTCGCCGATTCCACCGGCCTTTTCTTCCTCTGTTCCCTCTTCCTCAATCACAGAATCAGTGCCGAAGAACAGGTTCTTTGACTCCCATGCCTTCTGATACTCGACAAGCGGGTCAGCGCCAAGGACTCTTGGGTTCGAAGTGATAGTTTCGGTAGCTGTCATAGCAACACCGGCTGCATTGATTCCGCAGGCTGCCCAGATGCCCTCGCCCTTAAGCGCGTTTGGCATAGCAGTGTAGCGCATAGGATTGTCCGGAAGCTCGATTTTTACATGAGAAAGCTCTGATTCGTAAACCCTCGGCTGGTCCTCAGGCTCGACGACAGTGAACTTCTTCGGGGTGAATTTTCCCGAACCCGAGTCGTCATTTCTTGCAATCATCGTGGAACCGTTCCACGACGCGTTTTTTCCTACTAATAATGTCGTACAGGACATATGTGTACCTCCTAAAAAATTTCTTAGACATTATAACATACTTTGCGTGGGTTGGATATGTGGTGGCTTTTTGAAAAAATAAAAGCTGCCCCGGATTATTCAAAAATCCGGGGCAGATGAGGTTGGAAATCAATTCTCTTGTTTCTTTACGACATTGCGAAGCAGCGGATAGAGCACTGCGGCAATTATGATTCCAAAAACAGCTTGAATCAGGTTTGCCGGGATGCCGGCAGCGGCTGTAGCCATGCCTGAGTTGAGTGAGGCAGCGTCGAAACCACCCTTTGCTGTGAAGGCAAATTCAAATGTCTCAAAGATGAAATATCCAATCACCATGAATGCTTCGCCAACAACGCCTGCGATAATTACAGGAACAGGACTTTTCTTCGAAGCGGTTATTTTTTGAAGAAAAGAAGTGAGGCCGGCGGCAATCACGGCGACGAGTGCCTTGATGACAAAAGTGGCCGGCACGTAGACCATGTATCCGCCGACAAGGTCGGAAAGCATCGAACCAAAGCCGGCTGCGAGCCCGCCCCAGAGCGGCCCAAGAAAAATACCCGAAAGCAGGACGAATCCGTCGCCCGGGTGGATGTAACCGTTGGTGGCGAATACCGGAACTTTTATGAAAAATGTTCCGACGAAGGTCAGCGCTGCAAAAAGTGCTGAGGTGACGAGAAGTCTGATTTTGGATGAAGACATCGCCTTATCCTGATTTTCTGTAGAAACGTGTGTAACCATTTGGGTACCTCCTTGTTATTTTTAGTGGAAATTATAGTGAAAAAATGATAATATTGAAATATCCAGTTTGAGATTTTTTGATATGACCAGATGGAGGAATAGATGAAAAAACAGCCGGAATATTTGAATATTTACTACAAGCTCAGGGACCAGATTACGAGCGGTGCATACCATTTCGGGCAGCGGCTTCCGTCGAAGCGGCAGCTGGCGGACACTGAGCATCTGTCCGTAATCACGATTGGGCACGCATACGACCTGCTCGCGGAGGAGGGCTATGTCGAGGCCCGCGAGCGCAGTGGCTACTATGTGAGCTACAATGACGCGGATCCGTTTCTGGCGAATGCGCCTGAAAATGCTGCGACTCAGGGAATCCGGAACAATTTACTGGCGGATTTTGATGAGAAAGTGAGGGATAGTAACAATTCTCTGGCTCATTCAGATGAGACAGTAGGGGGCGGCAGCGACTCACTGGTTCATTCTGGGAGGCGATTGGGCTCTGATTCTCCTGTAAAAATGAATGCTCCATATAGAGAAAAGTTTGTTGTGCCGCCCGTCGCGAATTTTCCGTTTCTTTCGTATGCAAAGACAGTGCGGAGGGTTCTTTCAGATGAGGGCGAGAAGCTTTTTGTGAAGTCGGAAAATCAGGGGCGGCTTGACCTTCGCCAGGCGATTGCTGCCTATCTGCTTAGAAACCGTGGAATGAAGGTCAGTCCCGAGCAGATCCTCGTCGGGAGCGGCGCAGAGTACCTGTACGGAATCATAGTTATGATGCTTGGACGTGACAGGATCTACGGAATTGAAGACCCTTCATATGAGATGATTGAAAAAATATACGCTCAAAACGGTGCCTCCATCGAGAAGCTTCAAATGGGTCCAGACGGTATCACATCGTCTGCTCTACAGCGGACAAAGTCAGGGGTTCTTCATGTGACGCCTTTTCACAGTTATCCATCCGGCGCCACTGCGGATGCCTCGAAGCGTGCAGAGTACATAAACTGGGCAAAGCACAGGGACGCTTTTATTGTGGAGGACGACTACGACTCAGAGTTTACAGTAAAAACCCGCCGTGAGGATACACTCTTTTCCATAGAGCCGAAGCGGCATGTGATTTACATCAATACCTTCAGCAGGACTATTTCGCATGCCACAAGAGTTGGATATATGGTGCTGCCGTCTGAGCTCAGTGAGGAATTTCTTTCGAAGGTTTCCTTCTTTTCATGCACTGTGCCAGTCCTTGATCAGGTAGTTCTGCGCGAACTTTTAAATTCCGGAGAGTTTGAAAGACATATCAATCGTGTCCGCAGGAAACTGGGTTCCGCGGGAAACTAGAACTGGAAGAAACATGGCTCTGCGGGAAATTAGAACTGGAAGAAACATGGCTCCGCGGGAATTTCAGGACAGCGTCAGGAAATTTATTTCCGTCCATCCGGACTGCATTTACGGACTGGAAAGCGGTTTTCAATGCAAGTCCGTAAATTTCTGGAACGGATTACGTACTGGGAAGCGGTTATTAAATCCAGTCCGTAATTCCAAACTATTGTTTACGTGTGAAAACGAGATTTCCTGCTTTTCACACGTAGAAGTCTTGAAAAAACTACGTGTGAAAACGAAATTTTCTAATTCTCACACGTAGAAGATTATTGATGACTACGTGTGAAAACGGGATTTTCTAATTCTCACACGTAAAAGTTTAGCGACTACTACGTGTGAAAACTAGATTTCTTGATAATCACACGTAGAAGTTCAGAAAAAACTACGTGTGAATTCTAGAAATTCCTGATTTCACACGTAAAAGACCAGTGACTACTACGTGTGAAAACGGAAATCCTTGATAATCACACGTAGAAGTTTAGAGTCTATTACGTGTGAAAATGGGATTTCTTGATTTTCACACGTAAAAGGC
The DNA here is from genome assembly GCA_900316165.1 of uncultured Lachnospiraceae bacterium. Taxonomy (GTDB): domain Bacteria; phylum Bacillota; class Clostridia; order Lachnospirales; family Lachnospiraceae; genus Weimeria. Next base: position 49,555 of record ONBW01000018.1, read on the forward strand.
AAGATATCTTCCGGCGAAAACTTTTATTTTTTCAAGAATGTTGGAAATACAACTGTACAAATACCCATTAGGGGTATATAATCATAGCTGTAACAAGGGAAGAACAATTAATAGAATCAAGAGCCTCCGCGCAAAAGGCGCGATGGCCGTATTTTTCAAAGGAGGATGACAGTTATGGCAACACCAGATTTCAGGAAAGCGGCAATGATCGGCTGCGGTTTCGTAGGAAGTGCATCGGTTTATTCACTGATGCAGGGCTCGGTTTTTTCGGAGATAGTTCTTATCGACGCGAACAAGGATAAGGCAGAGGGAGAAGCGCTTGATATCAGCCACGGCCTTCCTTTCGCGAAGCCGATGAAGATTTACGCTGGCGATTACCCGGATCTCGCCGATGCTGGACTTATCATCATAAGCGCCGGCGCTGCGCAGAAGCCTGGTGAGACAAGACTTGACCTCGTGAAGAAAAATACCGCAATCTTCAAGTCAATCATCCCGGAAATCGTAAAGTACAATAAGGATGCAATTCTGCTTGTTGTGGCAAATCCAGTCGACATTCTGACACAGGTTGCGCTGAAGCTTTCAGGATACCCGAAGAACCGTGTTTTGGGCAGCGGAACAACACTTGATTCAGCAAGATTTAAGTATCTTCTTGGCGAGCACTTAGGCGTTGACGCCCGTTCTGTTCACGCATTCATCATCGGTGAGCACGGCGATTCTGAGATCGCAGCCTGGTCTTCAGCAAACGTATCAGGTGTGCCAATCCACAAGTTCTGCGAAATGAGAGGCTACACCGACCACGACGCTGAGACCACGCGAATCGCTGAAGAGGTCAAGAATTCCGCTTACGAGATCATTAAGAAAAAGGGCGCTACCTACTACGGAATCGGAATGAGCGTCCGTCGTATCTGCGAGGCAATTGTCCGCGATGAGAAGTCGATTCTTCCTGTTTCTTCATACATCGAAGGAAAATATGGAATCGACGGCGTCTGCCTTTCAATGCCGACAATCGTTGGAGCAGACGGAATCGACGAGCTGATTCCTTACGAGCTCTCAGATGAGGAACTTGCTGAGCTGCACAAGTCAGCTGATACTCTGAAGGCAGTTCTGAAGGACGCAGGCGTCTGAAAAAATAAACGTTTTTGGCTCTTCATCAGTTTGTGTGGGTAGCTAAAACGCTGTAACCCTTGTAAATATTGAAAAAGCATACATTTTCCTGTACAATTTTTTCGCCAAAAAAAA
>ONBW01000062.1 GCA_900316165.1 uncultured Lachnospiraceae bacterium
TTGGCAGCATGAGTAAAGATGTAGTTGAAAAATATATCCAGAATCAGTATTCAAAATGAAGTTTTGCAGTATCGGTCGCATTCCTCTCCCGACTAAAGTCGGGAGAGAAATGCTCTTAATCTAATTGTAGTTTTATTCAATTGTATCGATGGATGAGTGTTTTGACCGTTTTTAAAAATGAATTGCTTTTGTCTGCACAATCGTTTATAACACTCATGAACAGTTTTATGGTTTTCGGGACTTCATTCAGGAGATGATGAGACTATAAAGAAAAATCAGGCTCCCACACTGCCATCGGCGGTAGTAAGGGAGCCTCATTAAGCAATAGAAAAATCAAAGCGGAGCTGCACTTACCGCAAGGACTTCACAGCATCCAAAGCCTGCGCAATATCCGCTACCAGATCCTCGGTGTTTTCCAGTCCGCAGCTCATACGGATAAGGTTGGAGCTGATACCGGCATCAGTAAGCTCCTGATCGGTCAGCTGGCGGTGTGTGGAGCTTGCAGGATGGAGACAGCAGGAGCGTGCATCCGCAACGTGGGTCTCAATCGCAAATATCTTCAGATGCTTCATAAAGGCTTCCGAATCGGTGCGGCTGCCTTTTATGCGGAAAGAAACGACGCCACAGGTGTCTGTGCCATTCATGTATTTCTGGGCGCGACTGTAGTACGGGTCTCCTGGTAAGGACGGGTAGCTGACCTGCTCCACCATATCACTTTCCGACAGAAATCTGGCTACTGCCAGTCCGTTGGCACAGTGCTGCTTCATACGGCAGTGCAGGCTTTCCAGACCAATATTTAGAATATAGGAGTTGAAGGGACTTGGTATAGAGCCGAAATCCCTCATCAGCTGAGCGGTAGCCTTGGTAATGAAGGCTCCCTCTTTTCCGAATTTTTCTGCATATACTATTCCATGATAGCTTTCATCCGGTGTGGTCAGTCCGGGGAATTTCTGTGCATGAGCCATCCAGTCAAAGTTTCCGGAGTCCACAATGGCGCCGCCTACGCATGAACCATGTCCATCCATGTATTTAGTGGTAGAGTGGGTCACTATATCAGCACCCCACTTAAATGGGTTGCAGTTTACTGGTGTGGCAAAGGTATTATCTACAATCAGGGGCACGCCATGTGCATGAGCCGCCTTTGAAAATTTATCAAAGTCAAAAACGGTCAGCGCGGGATTGGCGATTGTCTCACCGAAGACAGCCTTTGTGTTCGGACGGAATGCTGCGTCTAGCTCGTCCTCAGTGCAGTCCGGGCTTACAAAGGTAAAGTCAATTCCCATCTTACGCATGGTGACATTGAACAGATTATAGGTGCCTCCGTAGATCGAGGACGATGCTATCACATGATCGCCCGCGGTGGCAATGTTGAATACGGCATAAAAGTTGGCTGCCTGTCCCGAAGAGGTGAGCATGGCAGCCGTTCCGCCTTCCATATCCGCAATCTTTGCTGCTACATAGTCATTGGTGGGATTCTGCAGCCTGCTGTAGAAATATCCGGATGCCTCCAGGTCAAACAGCTTGCCCATATCTGCACTGGTATCGTACTTGAAGGTTGTGCTCTGAATAATAGGAACCTCTCTTGGCTCGCCGTTTTTTGGGCGGTAGCCGGATTGAACACATTTGGTTTCCATATGAAAGTCTGTCATCAGTTTCTCCTCTCTTTTGTGACTAATGAATCAGGTTTTAAGACATCTCCCTGCAGACCACAGAGAAATATCTATCATTATAGCACAAGAATTGTGGAAGACAAAACCTTTTTAACTACTAATTAAATCTTCCAGCCAACTGAAGAACAGCTTGTGCTATATGCAACTGCTATTTTGAATAAACTGCATCGTTTCTGGAAAGAAGATATAAACAATACTGATTCATGCTGATACCTTCCCTCTTAGAATGTTCTGCAAGGGAACGATGAAGACTTCGTGGGATTCTAAGTTTAAACTGTCCAGAATAATCCTCTAAGCTGTCCGGCTCATGGATTTCAATACCATCTTCCATAGCAGCTTCTAACCATGCTTTTCTTGGCATCTAAAGCATTTGTGACAGCAGATTCTACTGTTTCTCCACAGGTAATACATCCCGGAAGCTCCGGAAATGAAACCACAAAACCGCCCTCATCCTTATCCTCAACAATTTCCATACGATAATTCATTGCCAAATAATCATTCAGCGTTTTCATCATTCACCGCCTCACTTTCCACAATCTGCTTTACTATCTCTACATACACTTTTTTGATGGGTTCATGCTTCGGTATCGTAATCGGTTGACATCCGGCTTTTCTGAACGTGTAATGACTGCTTCCGCCCTTTGGGGCATTCATTACATATCCATAGCTTTCCAATACCTTACGCAATTCATTAAAACGGAGGTCTTTTGATAAAGCACATATTCTCGTTAATAGTTTATCCCATTTTGACATTGTGAATACCTCCTGTCTATATTATATGTGGTGTCACATTTGGTGTCAATGGTTTTTATCAAAGTCCCTGCCACCGAGGTTCTTAATTGCTGTCAGTAAATTGCCACGACAATATTTTGCTTTCATTCCATAGCTTCGCAACATATATTATTACGGAATGGTATGGGAAAATTGGTATTAACTCTGATACACCTATATTTCAATCCAATATCAGACGGAATACAATCATTGTCTTAATAGTTAGTATAAATCTCATATGGCTTTGATCCGATATTTGAGCCCCTGAAAAGTACCCGGAGGTTGAATATCTGTCTGATATGTAATAGAATTAAACAGCTGCCTTTCTCGACAGAGAAGCTGGTTTTTTAGTACATATTTTCTGATATTCGATATATGATTTCAAAGTCAGAAGTCGGCAATCAGGCAGCAGCCACGCGTAATCGTAATTTAGAGGAAAAGGTTACTTCTGACATTCATACCATAGCATAATTGAAAAAGGAAAGGAAGCTAAAGGGTGAAATGAAAGGGATTCTGTTTATCTACCTTATTGTTATTAATGTTATTGCCTTTGTTACCTACGGTGCGGACAAGCGAAGGGCTATTCGTCATAAATGGCGTATACCGGAGTATGTACTTATTCTTCTTGCCCTTACAGGCGGAGGAGCCGGAGCACTGGCCGGCATTTATTTCTTTTGCCATAAGACAAGGAAATGGAAGTTTCGTATACTGGTCCCGCTGAGCCTGATCCTGTGGATATCGATCGCAGCTTTCTTTTTCTATGCATAAAGGAGGAAGGTGACGGATATCTCTTTGATGGTCCGGGAGCAGATATTCTTATCATATTCTATCCGGGGGCAAAGGTAGAGGAAGAGGCCTATGCTCCTGTTCTTCATCAGCTAGCCGGGAAGGGCGTAGACTGCTTCCTGGTCCGCATGCCATTCAGTCTTGCCTTCCTTGGCATGAATAAGGCAGAGAAAGTGATTGGGGATCATCAAGGCTACAAGCATTTCTATATGACCGGACATTCTCTGGGAGGAGCCATGGCAGGAAATTTTGCGGCAGAGCATAAGGATGAGATAAGCGGAGTAATACTTCTGGCTGCTTATCCGACCAAAAGCCTTAAGGGGACGCGCGTACTAAGCATCTATGGCAGCCGTGATAAAGTGCTTAACAGGGATCATTACGAGAAGAACATATCACTGATGCCGGATGATCTAAGACAGATAATCATAAAGGGCGGAAATCATGCCCGGTTTGGCGACTATGGCCACCAGAGAGGGGATGGGAAGGCAGCCATCACTGCAGAAAAGCAATGGAGTGAGACGGTAGGAGCAATAAGTTCGTTTCTTGAAGGATAAAAGCACCGGATACAATGGACTATGAGGGCAGGATCTTGACGGTTGATTTCGGTGATTATTATTATGTGAATGTATATACTCCAAATGCAGGGAGCGAGCTGAAGCGACTTGCAGACAGACAGATCTGGGATAAGCTCTATGCAGATTACCTGTCCACCCTTGATAGTAAGAAGCCTGTGATAGCCTGTGGCGATTTCAACTGCGCGCATGAGGAGATAGATCTGGCTCATCCGGAGAATAACCATTTTTCTGCAGGCTTTACTGACGAGGAGAGGGAGGGCTTTAGCAATCTTTTGAGCAGAGGCTTTGTTGATACCTTCCGTTTGCAGCTGGCGGAGAAGTTTGCATTTGGCGGAGAAGGCAGGCAGGAAGAGCTGCTTCGCTCGGAGGGAGTTTTGGTCACAGACGGAAAAGTAGACCTGGATAGGTTCGGATGGAAGGAATAAAATGGCTGAAAAGGTGTATAACAGACTTGAAATAAGGCTTGCTGAGAAAAAGGATATAAAGAGAATAGGAGAGCTTCTGGAACAGGTGAACAGGATCCATCACGATATCAGGCCGGATCTGTTCAGGCTTGGAAGAAAGTATTCGGAAAGGGAACTTGAGAAGATCATAGAAGATAAGTCGACTCCTGTGTTTGTCGTTACAGATAGAGAAGACGGTATGCTGATCGGCTACTGTATGACCAGGCTTCTAGAGATAAAGGACGATCAGATCAGGACGGATCTAAGGACCATATACATAGACGATCTCTGCGTTGATACAGCTTTTCGTGGCAGGCATGCAGGACTGGCGCTATATGAGGCAGTAAAGGATTTCGCCAGAAGAAATGGCTGCCAGGACGTAACGCTACATGTCTGGGAAGGAAACGATGGGGCCAGAGCCTTCTATGAGACAATGGGTATGAAGCCTATGTATACATGTATGGAGGAGAAGCTATAGGGGCAGCGGATAGCAAAGCCTCAAACCTCATCAGTTTCCTCTTCTCCTTTCATTCTGCCGTATTTTCTGGTAAATTTCCCTGATTATCCCTGCTTTCAAATATATTTCAATTTTTACAATGAACTATTGGAAGTGTCTTTCCGACAGGAATGCTTAATGTGTTTTTGGTTAGGTGAAAGATTTTCGCCTGAAAGGAATATGTTTCTAAGAAAATTGATATATTTTTTTCGGATCAGCCAATTTATACTGATACAGTAAGGCATATTGGCCCGTCCGAAAAGGGGAAGGCGGTAGTAGAACAGACAGGGTCCTAAGTGCTGGAAGGAGGTTATTTTTGAAACGAGGAAATGAGACAGGGAAGGTAAGGAGCAGGCTTCTGGGGCTTATCCTGGCGCTTGCCATGGCGGTCACGCTGATGCCAGGGACACTGCTTTCCGGAATTGCAGCAACAGAGGGTGCATCCAAGGGGATCAGGCTCTATATCAAGCTTGAGGATGGACAGACAGCGAAGTCGGTCTATGTGAACTCATGGGGAGGTGAGGTCGAATCAGACAGCACCAATGCGAAAGTTCCATCAGGCTGGGGATCTACCAAGGTATATGGCCTGTTATCAGATGATGTTTCGGGCTTCGGCTATGTAAATCTTACGAGTGATAAACTTGAGGGAATGCAGCTTGTGACTCTTGATGATTCAGGAGCGAAAAAGACACAGGCTGATATATGGAATTCCGCTGTCCTTAAGGCAGGAGTAGACAAGGCCTATTATGACCAGGAAACAGCTAAATGGTACAAGGACCAGTCGCTTACTAAGGAAATAAAGGCAGCTGAGGTAAAGAATGTCTTTGTGCTTGCCGGTACTCTTCCTGGAGCAGGCTGGAATGCCTCAACTTCGGGTAATGAGGCAAATACTTTTAAAGCGACAGCAGATAATAAGTTCTCGATCAGCTATGAGCTTTCGGCAGGTAAATACGAGTTCAAGGTCCTTCAGGATCCTGACAACAAGGGATGGAATCTGCCGTGGAATGTCCAGGGTCTTAATACCGGAGACGGCGGTAATTCTATACTTACTGTTGATAAGCCTTCAAAGCTTACCCTCTCTCTTGACGCGACAGATAGAGACAAGAAGGTCAATGTAAGTCTTGAGGGGATAAAGAGCCTTGTATTCGATTCTCAGCCTGCTCAGGTAGTTGCCGGAGAGACTGTCTCACTTGATACTGATGCGGTCTACTACAACGGGAGTGACGATAAGGGAAAGCAGGTAAAGGTTTCCTATACTCTTGAGGATGGAGCCAGGGGAGCTTCGCTAACAGACGGGAAGCTGTCGGTAGATAAGGACTTCTCGGATGATTCAGTTACAGTAGTTGCGGCATACGGCGATTACACGCAGAAGGTTACCATACCTGTAGTAGCAAAGGAATATAAGGTAAAGATAAACTTCTACAACCAGGACTGGGATGTGACAAAATCTGATATCTACATTTGGAAAGTTGGTAGTAGTCAGAATACGACAGTAGCCCTGAGCGGGACAGTAGAGGATAAGGAAAACGGTATCACCTGGGCAAGCGGGACAGTGACCCTGCCTTATAATGAGCTTGGTCTTATCGCAAGAAAGACAGCAGGCACCTGGGATGACGGCAAGGACGGCGACCGTTCATTTACTATTCCTGAGGATAAGACAGAGATTACCCTCTGGTATGTATTTGGCAAGGATCCAGTTACTGAAAAGCCTGAGGTAGAGACTCGCGCTTCCCGTTATCTGGACTTTACATATACGAATACAGCAGCCAAAAAGCCGTTTTTCTACAGCTGGTCTATAAATGATACGACTAAGTTCCTTCTGGATAAGCAGGAGGATGGCAGCTGGCATAAGAGGATAAAGATCCCTTACGGCGTGACGGATGTGAAATTTGTTCTGGGACTTGATGATTCCGCAAGTGACTGGGTGAAGGACGGCGGAGATCACGAGATCTCGTTTACAGCTGATCAGAATCTGATATTTGTAAGGCTTGATAAGGGCAGTGAGCCGGTGCTTTCGGCGCCTCTTAACAAGGGATACGAGATCGACACAGCAAAGAAGAAGGTTAACTATTACTATAGAGATGATCAGGCTCTGCTCGACGACTCGCTTTCATCGAAGAAGATTTCGCTTGAGATAGAAGGAAAGAGCAGCATTGACCTGACCTATGATCAGGCAGACAAGCGCTTCGAGGGATCAGCTCCTCTTGAGGAAGGAAGGACAAAGTACCGTTACAGTGTGGATGGCAAGGCGCTAACAGACGCCTTCAATGCGAATAGGACAGATGACGGATATTCATACTTTGACTACTACAGGCCTGACATTACTGTAAAGGCAGTCTCAGACAAGGGGAACCTGAATTATAACACAAACGATGTCATAAGGCTCATTGTGGACCAGAAGAATATTTCAGAAACTAATCCGAAAGCAGAGATAAAAAGCGCATATGTTGATGCCGGCGCTCTTGGGGCAGGAAAAAGAAAAATCGATCCGGATAATCTTGCTGTAACGATTGCCTGCACAGAGGATATAAAGGAAGGAAGCTATGAGCTTCCGGTATCTGTTATAGACCAGTTTGGCAACAGCTATTCGACTACAGTCACTGAAAAGGTGACAAAGAGGACGAAGTCAGGCGCTGCGGATGATTTCGACTGGGATGAGGCGACGATCTACTTTATGGTTACAGATCGTTTCTTCGATGGAGACAGCTCAAACGATGCAGCAAATGATCAGTTCCTTACAGACGAGGAGAAAAAAGAAGGGATCACCACCTATGGCAAAAACGCAGGACTCTATCATGGAGGCGATTTCAAGGGTATTGAGGACAAGCTTGATTATCTTAAAGATCTGGGAATAAATACCATCTGGATCACTCCGGTAGTGCAGAATATTCCTGGAGTAAAGGTCGGAGCAGATAATCATGGAGACGATGTCCCGTACAATGCAGCCTACCATGGATACTGGGCAAGTGATTTCACGAAGTTAAATCCGGCTCTTGGAACATATGCTGACTTTAAGAGCATGATAGACAAGGCTCATTCCAAGGGAATAAAGATCATGGTGGATATGGTCGTAAATCATGCAGGCTATGGCACAAAGAGCACCTTTGGCACCATGCTCCGTTCAGGAGATGATATAGTAAAAGGAGATGACCAGAAGTCAAGCCTTTCGGATCTGCCTGATTTCAAGACAGAGGATAAGTCTGTAAGGGATCAGCTTGTCGCATGGCAGAGTGCCTGGGTGGAAAAGTTCGGGATCGACTATTTCCGTGTCGATACTGTAAAGCATGTGGATCTCGCTACCTGGCAGGCACTCAAGAATTCCCTTACTGATATCAACCCGTCATTTAAGATGATAGGAGAATATTCAGGAGGAGGCTACGCCTCAAACGGCATGACCCTTGGCAGCGGAGCCATGGACTCGGATCTTGACTTTGATTTCAACGACTGGGCCACCCAGTTCGTAAAGGGATCGGTTTCTGCTACAGAGAGCAATCTTACAGGAAGGAACAAGAGACTTGATTCCACCTATCTGACAGGTCAGTTCCTTGGAAGCCATGACGAGGACGGATTCGTATATAAGCTCAGGCAAAATGGAATGAGCGCGTCAGATGCGCAGGCAGCAGGCCTTGTTGCAGGATCTCTTCAGCTTACAGCAAAGGGACAGCCTGTGATCTATTATGGCGAGGAGACAGGACAGTCAGGCGCAAATAATTATCCTTATCAGGACAACAGATATGATCTCGACTGGTCAAAGGCCAATGACAGCAATCCTGTATTCGCACATTACAAGAAAATGCTGTCTATACGTAACAGATTTACTGATGTCTATGCACGTGGAGACAGGAAGACGATCGAGGCAAATGACAGCAAGGGCTACGATGTCTTTACCAGAAGCTATGATGGCACCACTCTTTACAATGTGCTGAATACAAGAAATGCTGCACAGCCGGTTGTGATCAGGGGATTAGCGCCAAACGGAGTTTATACTGATCTCTACAGCGGAAAGACCATGACAGCTGATGCGAGCGGCATTCTCACGGTAAACCTTCCTGCATCATCTGACGGCGGTACAGTGATCTTTGAAAAGAAGGTATCAGGAAACTCATCATCTGGCGCTGGATCTGCTTCTGGATCTGGATCTGGATCTGGTTCTGGATCTGGATCTGGTTCTGCATCCGGCTCATCCCAGGGAAGCTCCTCTGCTTCAGAAGGCAGCTCTGAGAGCAAGCCAGATGAGGACGGAAAACAGGATAAGCCATCATCTGATCAGAAGTCATATTCCCTTGAAGGCGATGCTGCTAGCGGCAGTCTGGTAATAAAGGATAAGACTGGAAAGACAGTAACAGATCAGATAGTCGAGATAGACGGAGAGAAATATGCTACAGATAAGGATGGCAGCGTCGCTGTAAACAGATCTGTAAAGATCGATGGCAAGAAGTATGTCGCAACGAAGGACGGTACTCTTGCGACAAAGGGGCTTGTAAAGGTCGGAAAGAAGACCTTCGTAGTTAAGAAGGATCAGACTGTCGCCTCGGCTTCAACTGTAAAGATCGGAAAGAACACCTATGTCGCATGCAAGAATGGCCTTTTAGCAAGGAAGACCATAGTAAAGACTGCCGATGGGACAAGGTACTATGCCGATAACAATGGCCGCATCGTAAAGAAGAAGGTCGTTAGCGTAAAAGGAAAGAAGTATTACACTGATTCCAAGGGACGTATAGTAACCACAAAGTGGGTCAGGGTTGGAAAGAAGAAATACTACTGCTCCAGGAGCGGTAGGATAACAAAGACTGTTAAGATTTCAAAAAAGAAATAAGTCAGAATAAAAGCAACTGACAGGAAAACAAGACTAAAGGCATAACTGTCAAGATATTCGCTTTTTAGTTTGGACATTATAAAAAGATCAGCAGTCATTATAATGACTACTGATCTTTTGTAATTCTTTCGCTGTGAGATTTAGAAGTATATCCCCTTACTCGTCATCATCCTCGTCATCATCCATTATTGAATGTACAAGTATCTTTGCAGTATGATCTCCACAGGTTACAGTTATAGTGGCGTCACCTTCAGCGACACTAACAAGTTTATAACTGTCGCCTTTTTTCTCAACATTTACTATTTCAGGATTAGATGAAGTGGCTGTAACAGGATCAGCTAGTGGTGTATCCTCATCTGCCTTCTTGATTTCAATGCACTCATCAAGGTATTCTGGCTCAGAAGAATAAATGTCTAAAGCATCCTTACTATACTCTGACTTGATTCCTGTGCAGTGGTTAGGTTTAACGTTCAAGGTGATCGTTTTGGCGTTCTTACCATAGTAATCGGTTACCTTAAGCTTTGCTGTCCCTTCTGCTTTACCTATAACCTCATAAGATCCAGATTTCTTTTTTAAAGAAACAAAATCTTTTCCATCAACGATGCTACATTTCAATGAGCCGTCTACTAGACCTTTAAGAAGGCTTTCAGGCAAGAATTTGCCTCCTATATAGCAAGTTGCCTCTGTCTTTTTGTAAGTTGGATTGGTTACATGAACCTTTAAATTCCTTGTGGCTGTTTCTGTACGACCAGACTTAGTCTTGTATTTTGCAGTAAGTGTGACCTTATATTTGCCTGCCTTTTTTGCAGTCGCAACTTTTTTGGTTATTTTAAGGTTATTGCTGTGAGTATTGAAACTATAATTAGTGACAGGATACCCTTTATAATAGATTTGAATCATTGCATAATCATCTATTTTGTATTTTCCAGGAAGGATCTTATATCCCTGGATGTTGAATAATTCGCCTTCAGCCATTATGTTGAAGTCACTCTGTGCTGCAGATGCTTCTACAGTGGCCTGACTGTTAGTGGCTAAAACCGAACTAAAAACCATGACTGAGGCCAGTAAGCTGGCGGCCAATTTCCCAATGAACCCTAATTTTTTCATAGATATCCTTTCCATGCAGCTCTTTCTGCATATCAAAACCAAACCTATTATATTTATAGCCTGTTATTTTATGAGACATATCGATTATATATATTTATATGTTGTGGTCAAGCATTTTTGTAACAAATAAGGCTAAAATATTGTTCTTAAACAGATATATCATATACTCTGTCTAAGAACTTCTTGTGCTCTTTGTATTTCGCCTTTCTATGTTTTTTGTAGTTATTTCTTGTTTGTTGATGCAAAGCAGAGGCGGTAACTATTGATAAGTTTCCGCAAACCGATGATGCAAAAAAGAGAGCAGTTCAGACGTCTCAACGCATATAGAATGCGCATCGGTGCTGGTACGGAACTGATTTTTCGGCTTGCTCTTAAAAACTAATTGCGTTAAAATGTAACACAAGGCAGACGGACTGCCTTTAGACTGGAGAATACATGCATTTTATAAATGAGATAAAAGCGGGCGAGCAGATCCGTGAAATCTACATGGTAAAGGACGTAAAGCAGGCCGTGACAAAGAACGGCAAGCCGTATCTGAACGTGACACTTCAGGACAAGACAGGCACGATAAACGCGAAGATCTGGGATCCGGATTCACCGGGTATAGAGGATTTCGAGGCACTTGACTATATCAGTGTCGGTGCTGAATCCCAGGAATACCAGGGGAATATGCAGCTTATCATCCGCCAGGTAAAAAAGGCGCAGGAGGGCGATTACGTACCATCCGACTATCTTCCGTGCTCAGAGTATGACATCGAGCAGATGTATTCGGAGCTTCTCCGCCTGATAGATTCGGTGAAGACCGACTATATGCAGCAGCTTCTGAGGTCATTTTTTGAAGATGCTGACTTCAAGAAAAAGTTCTGCTTCAGCTCGGCGGCAAAGTCTGTGCACCATAACTTCGTTGGCGGACTCTTAGAGCACACGCTCTCTGTCACCCGCGTCTGCAATTTTTTCGCGAAGCACTATGCTTTCCTCGACAGGGACCTTCTGCTGACGGCGGCTATCTGCCATGACATTGGAAAAATAAAAGAGCTTTCTCCTTATCCGGCAAACGACTACACTGACGAGGGCCAGCTGGTAGGACACATAGTGATCGGCGCGGAGATGGTGAGAGATCATATAAAGGATATCCCGGGATTTCCGGAGATGAAGGCTAGGGAGCTGATCCACTGCATCCTGGCGCATCACGGCGAGCTCGAATTCGGCTCACCGAAGAAGCCGGCACTCTGCGAGGCTATGGCTCTCTCATTCGCCGATAATGTCGATGCCAAAATGGAGACGATGCGTGAGACTATTTACAGTGGAACCGCTACCTCTCCTACGACCTGGAAGGGCATGAACCGTTTCCTTGGAACAAATATTCGCGGCACTTTCCAGGAAGAATAATCATACATAAAATTCACAGGCTATTTTTACAGACTCCCGTCAGAAGACGGGGGTTTATTTTTTTGACCTCCTGCCGATAAAAATACTGTAAACAGAAATGTAAAACGGATTTTACATAGGGCAGGTCGTACCGGATGCGCACGGAGAGCACTTTGCGGTACGGACAGGAACGGTTATTTTTTATGCTGATAAATAACAATATCTCAGCGGTCATCGCAAATAAGCACCTTTTAAGGAATGAGACATCTCTTTCAGCTTCTGCAGAGAAGCTGTCCAGCGGGTATAAAATAAACCACGCTTACCAGAACCCTTCGGGAATGGCTATTTCAAACAGAATGCGCGCTCAGATAAAGGCTCTCGACAGAGCTACAGATAACACGAGTGACGGTATCAGCGTCATCCAGACAGCTGACGGAGCGTTGAACGAAGTCACATCTATGCTTCAGCGTATGCGTGAGCTTTCTGTTCAGGCGGCAAATGATACGAATACTCCGGAAGACAGGGCGCAGATCCAGAAGGAAGTGGCTCAGCTGCGTGACGAAGTCGACAGGGTTTCATCATCGACTGAGTTTAACTCTATGCAGCTCCTGAATGGCGATATGCAGACGAAGGCTTATGCGGACGGAGTCACGAGGCTTTCGGTGTCGAGTGCAGTAGATCCGGGGACATATCAGATACAGATAGAAAAGGCAGCAACGAAGGCAACGCTTGCCGGAGGGACACTGAATAATGCTAGTCCTGCAGTAACTGCGACGCAGGCAGGCAGCTTTACGATCAATGGCCAGAAAGTTACATTGACAGCGGGTATGACTTCGGATGAGGCTTTTGAAGAACTTAAAAAAGCAGCTCAGCTCGGAGATGCCACAGCTACAAGAGATACTACAGGTAAGATCACGCTTACATCAGGTATATCTACAGATGATTACGATGAAGTCCTTGGCAATGCCTGGGGACAGGATGCGAAGATCACTGTTGCAGCAAATGATAAGGACCCTAAGTCACAGGCGGCAATGGAATATTTTGGACTTGAGGCAGGATCGTCTAAAGACCAGAAAGATGCAGAGGTGAAACTTCTTAATACAGGCACGGGTAGTTTCTCATCATCTGCCACAGCAGCTATCGATGGTAAGAAAGTTACTATAACTGATAACAATGGATTTGAAATGAGTTTCTTACTTGATGATGCTTTAGATGCCGATGGCAAAAAGACAAATGCAAGTACAGCCGGTCAGCAGATAGGCACAGACCATAATAATGCTCCTATCAATGGCCTCGAGATCAAAGTCACCGACATAGGTAAACTTTCTTTCCATGTCGGCGCAAACAAGGATCAGACTATAGAAGTGGAGATTCCTTCTATCAGCGCAAAGGAGCTTTACCTGGATCAGGTGAACGTGAACACTTTTGACAGTGCGAGCCGTGCCATATCTTTGGTAGACAACGCTATAACGAAGATCAGCTCTATCAGATCAGACCTCGGCGCTGCGCAGAACAGGCTGGAGCATACATATGACAGCAATAACGCTACCAGTGAGAACGTAAATGACGCTATATCCAGGATCCTCGATACGGATATGGCTACAGAGATGGTGGAATACACGAAGGATAACGTCCTGCAGCAGGCTGGAACCTCAGTCTTATCACAGGCAAATGAGCTTCCGCAGATGGCTCTGCAGCTTCTTCAGTAAAAAATTTAAAAAAGTTGTTGACAACCGGCCCTCACCGTGATAGAATACTTTTTGTTCGCGCGAGAGAGCACGGATATGGAGAGGTATCGAAGCGGTCATAACGAGGCGGTCTTGAAAACCGTTTGTCCGAAAGGGCGCGTGGGTTCGAATCCCACCCTCTCCGTTTCAGGAACCT
>ONBW01000101.1 GCA_900316165.1 uncultured Lachnospiraceae bacterium
GGTATCATATCCGGTGCTGAGATATCGATCATCGGACAACTCGGCAATAATTTTATTATGAAGGTTTTGGAAGCATTAGAAAATAAAACGGATACGTTTAATAAAAGTCATCGCTTTTCCGTGTCCTATGCACACGGCTATGTTCTTTCTGTTACCGGAAAATACGCGACACCTGAGGAACTGCAAAAAATTTCAGACAAGCATATGTACCAACGAAAGCAGTATATGAAAGAAAATGGACTTTGTGCAATGCGATGAAGATTTCTCAGGCTTGACATTACTGTAGGGCATGCTACGATAAAAATGTTAGATGAAACTAACAATAAGATGTAAGGAGGCTGTACATGTTGGATAAAACAGTAAGAGATCTCATTAACACACAGATTGCAAAGGAGTTTTATTCAGGATATTTGTATCTTGATTTCTCGAATTTTTATGAAGAGAAGGGGTTGGCTGGCTTTGCGCACTGGTACGACATTCAGGCACAGGAAGAACGGGATCATGCTATGCTGATGCGCACGTATCTCCATAACAATGGTGAAAAGGTAGACTTCGAAGAAATTCCAAAGCCGGATAAGGCACTTGCGAATTTAGACGATCCGTTAAAGATGGGTCTTGAGCATGAGCAGTATGTCACAAGTCTGATCAATAAGATTTACAAAGCAGCGAAGGAAGTAGATGATTTCCGCACGATGCAGTGCTTTGACTGGTTTGTAAAGGAGCAGGGCGAAGAAGAGAAAAATGCAGATGACCTGATTAAAAAGTTTGAACTTTTCGGACATGATCCGAAAGGACTATATGCGCTGAATCAAGAGCTTCTTGCACGTGTTTACACGGCGCCGTCGCTGGTTCTGTAATGGTTCAAGAAAATAATTATATGCCATAGAATTTAACCGTCCAGGAAACCATATTGGCTTCGAAGGACGGTTTTCTCATAAAAAAGTACATGTTTGTGTAAGGCGGGATTGACCACAATTTTTAGACCAATGAGCTTCCTGTAAGATACAAATATAGGAATTCCTAAGAAGGAAGGTGAAAAAAAGGATACCTCAGAGTAAGATAAGATTTTGCTGACCTGCGAAGTTGGCAAATCTACATCTAAACAGAGAGGTATCTGAAATGAAGTCTAACATATCTAAGGAACAAAACAAGAAGATTGCGGCTATTACTGAAAAAACTTTGATCGTTGGGATCGATGTAGGAAGCGAAAAGCACTACGCAAGAGCTTTCACATGGAGAAATATCGAGCTATCCAAGAAACCGCTGGAATTCAACAATGATGAGAAAGGCTTTGAGACGTTTCTGGCCTGGATCGAGTCGATGAAGGAAAAACATGGTATGGATAAAGTGATGGTTGGCATGGAGCCTACAGGACACTACTGGTTTAACCTTGGGAAGTTCCTGCAGGATCACGGTATCAGACCACTCCATGTTAATCCCTGCCACGTTAAGCGTTCGAAGGAACTCGACGATAACAGCCCTTCCAAGAATGACCGGAAGGATCCGAAGGTAATAGCAGGACTGGTAAATGCAGGAAGATATTTTTATCCATACATTCCAGAGGGTATTTATGCAGAGATCAGAAGTCTTTCGAACCTGCGCGTAGGCGCACAGGAAGCGGTCACGAGAGTGAAGAACCGGATGGCCAGGTGGTTCTGTATCTATTTTCCGAACTACAAAGACGTTTATGGCAATCTTGGCGCAGTCAGTGGCCGGATGATCCTGAAGACAGCATCATTGCCTGAGGATATCGTAAAACTGGGAGCAGATGGGGTTAATAAGATCTGGAGAGATGCCAAGTTGAGAGGCGCCGGAAGAAAGAGGGCTGAGACCCTGGTAGAGGCAGCGAGGCACAGTGTTGGAAGCCGTGAGGCTCCTGAGGCGGCCAGACTTGAGATCAGACAGTTGCTTGAGGATTACGAAAGAGAGTCAGCGCGTGAAGCGGATCTGATGGAGAGAATCGAAGGCAAGATCATGCAGATACCATATGTTGACAAGCTGCTTGATATAAAAGGCGTTGGTATAAAGACCGTTGTCGGATTTGTCGCTGAGATTGGTGATTTAAGCCGATTTACGGATGCCAAGCAGCTGCAGAAGCTTGCAGGATTCGAAATCGTTGCGGATGATTCAGGAAAGCATAATGGCGAAAGCCACATCAGCTACAGGGGAAGAAAAAGGCTGAGATACGTTCTGTATGAAGCAGCTGTATCCCTCGTCCACAGCAATCCGGAGTTCAAGGAAATACATCATTATTACACTACGAGAGACAAGAATCCTCTTAAAAAGATGCAGTCTCTTATCGCAGTGGCATGTAAGGTGATCCGGGTATTCTATGTGATTTTGAAGACAGGCGTTAGTTACGATGCTGATCGGCTCTCGGGTGATATCAGAAGGCCGGAAGCAGCCTGAAAAGAGCAGGCAGTATCAAGGATTGTGGCCAGATCCGGCCAGATATGCAGGTATATGGCGGGATCCGGTCACAATCAACCGGAAATAAAGAAGCAGACAGAGGAAGATCCGACAGGCAAACGTCCACCGAAAGGTGCTGTCAGGAAGGACCAAGGTCAGCAGAATAACGTAATTACAAAAATGAGCCAGTAGTCGGCAGGAATTATTTCCATAGGGCATGACCCTGAAAATGAGCTACGCCGACACCCTGGTATGGGCAGGCGGAACGAAGGAAGTTGGGACCCACAGGAGACTGAGGTGATCCCGGTAGACACGGGAGGTGCGTTGCCATAGCGGAAGGGGTACACCAAGGCCATGCAGAGCTGAAGAGATGACGTTCTGCTTAGTGTACTCAAATACCACTATTCTTTGTACCAGATACAGTAAGATGCCCACTGCCGAGGCTCATTTTGAAGAGGTAGTCAATAAAACGTATCTTCGAAAAATG
>ONBW01000036.1 GCA_900316165.1 uncultured Lachnospiraceae bacterium
CTTTACGCCACTGAAATCGATCTGTGAATTCGGAGTAAAGAATGGGTTTCCACCCTTGCTATCAGAGGATTTCGAGTCAGATACTTCAAGACTTTTAAGGGTCGGGAAGAGGATAACATCCCTTATGGCTTCGCTATTTGTGAGAAACATACACAACCTGTCGATTCCATAGCCAATTCCTCCGGTAGGAGGCATACCTACTTCCATTGCGTTCAGGAAATCTTCGTCTGTGTGGTTTGCTTCCTCGTCGCCCTCAGCTGCGAGCTTATCCTGCTCGGCGAAACGCTCACGCTGGTCGATTGGGTCATTAAGCTCTGAGTATGCATTGCACATCTCCCAGCCATTGATGTAGAGCTCGAAACGCTCAACCTTTGAAGGATCGTCTGGCTTTTTCTTTGTAAGAGGTGAGATCTCAATCGGGTGATCCATGATGAATGTAGGCTGGATCATCTTTGATTCGCAGAATTCATCGAAGAAGAGGTTTACGATATCGCCCTTCTTGTGGCGTTCTTCGTAAGCGATGTGATGCTCATCTGCGATTTTCTTTGCTTCATCATCTGAAGAAACTGTATCAAAGTCGATTCCGGTCTGCTCCTTGATAGCCTCTACCATAGTAAGTCTTCTGAATGGTTTTCCAAGGTCGATCTCTACGCCGGTTCCATCCTCTTTATTTCCATAATAAATCTTTGTTCCGCCGCATACCTTCTCTGCGAGGTCACGGAACATACTCTCAGTAAGCTCCATCATACCATTGTAATCGGTGTATGCCTGGTAGAGCTCCATAAGAGTGAACTCAGGATTGTGCTTTGTATCGACACCCTCATTTCTGAATACACGGCCAATCTCGTAAACTCTCTCAAGTCCGCCGACGATAAGTCTCTTCAGATAGAGCTCAAGAGAAATACGAAGCTTTACGTCCTCATCGAGAGAATTGTAGTGAGTCTCGAAAGGTCTTGCTGCAGCACCGCCTGCGTTGTGCACAAGCATAGGTGTCTCAACCTCCATGAAGTTTCTGCCTGCAAGGAAGCTTCTGATCTCAGCGATTATCTGGGATCTCTTTACGAAGGTCTCTTTTACCTCAGGATTCATGATGAGATCTAAGTATCTCTGACGATATCTGACATCAGTATCTGTAAGTCCGTGGAATTTCTCAGGAAGAATCTGAAGACTCTTTGATAAAAGAGTAACCTCCTTAGCGTGAACTGAAATCTCGCCAGTCTTTGTCTTGAAGACAAAGCCCTTTACACCAAGGATATCACCTACATCGTATTTCTTAAAGTAAGCGTACTCATCGTCTCCGAGATCGTTTCTGGTGACATAGATCTGCATATCACCCTTGAGGTCACGGAGATTTGCAAAAGAAGCCTTTCCCATGACACGCTTGAACATCATACGTCCGGCGATTGAAACCAATTTTCCTTCAGGAATATCCTCTATTGGAACTACCTGTGTCTTTCCTTCCTCATCTACTGGCGGATGAAATTCGAGCTCTTCAAAATGCTCTCTGATATCTGTTGTGTGATGGGTCTGGTCGTATTTAGTAATCTTAAACGGATCGCGGCCTGCTGCCTGAAGCTCTTTAAGCTTATCCCTGCGAACCTGTAAAAGCTGATTATTATCCTGTGAATTATTCTTTGCTGGCATTTTTCTAAAAATCCTTTCAGTTATTCTCTATTTATTATTCAGGCATTCTCACCTGTTCTGTGAGCATCAAGGATTTTATAAGTGAAGCTTCCAGCCTCAGTTTCAACTGTAACACTATCTCCCGGCTCATGACCTATTACAGCTGCGCCTACAGGAGACTCATTTGAAATCCTGCCGTTTAACACATCGACCTCGTTTGAACCAACGATATCGTATGTCTCTGCTTCCTCATCAGGGTCATCCTCCTCAAGGATAGTTACGGTGTAACCGATATTGATTTTACCAGTGTCTTCACCTGTATCTGCAACTACAGCGTACTTAAGGATCTCTTCTATCTCAGTGATACGGTCCTCGATCTTACCCTGCTCATCCTTTGCTGCATCGTACTCAGCGTTCTCTGAAAGGTCTCCCTGCTCTCTGGCCTCACCGATTTTCTTCGCGATGGCCGGACGTTGTACCAGTTTTAAATCCTGCAGCTCATCCTCCAGCTTTTTCTTACCTTCCTCGGTCATTAGATTTCTCTTTTGCTCTTCCATGACAACGTCCTTTCTTTTATAAAAAATATGAAAAAATGCAAATTTGTCCTAATATTGCTCAAATAGTATAAGCGTAAAAGAAATGAAAGTCAAGAAATAAGACAGTATCAGAAAAATTCGTCCTCATCCTCTTCGTATATACTCCTTTGCTGCCATAAAGACGTAAACCCCTGGCTCTGCCAGAATTGTTTTTTCCTGTCTTCATCAATAGATTTTTCTCTATGACTTTCGATGGTGATATCACTGAAAATTATCGGCTCATTAGATTTTGTCTTCTTTTTATTTTTCCCAAAAGGGCCTATCTCCTTATCCTTAAGGCTCCTGTAAGCTGCCAGGCCTTTCTCGCCTCCGAATTCATGCTTTAGCTCCTGGTACAACCTTTTGATATCATTCTGATTGCTGGCGAAAACCTTTAGAAAGTTTTCGTAATCAAGAGACAGACTCATGGCTATTTCATGGAGCGATTCCTTTTTGGAAAGGTCAGCTTCCAGCTCAGAAAGGCTTACCATCTGATCAGCATCGTCAATACATCCGGCATAGACAGCTTCCATTATCGTATCAAAGGACGGAAACTGACCAAAAAATCTGTGGCCGATGTATATGACATCATTTTGATTACCTGTCGAAAACAGCTCATTAATCTTTGCATCGACTGCATAGAGCTGGTGTTTATTTTTACAGAAAAATACCTCGGCTTCAGTCCTCTTCAAAATCTCGCTATATAGCTTCGGTATCAGCCCTGACTTGTTTTCATGAAAAATATAAAGGACGTTGTCTCTCTTTAAAAAATCAGCGCCCTCCAATCCATGGTAGTCCTCTTTCTCCACATCAATCAGAAAATTCATAATCCCTTCTCCTTTATAATTTCTGCTTTTATTTAAGAATACTGTCGAATGTGATGATTCCGTCCTTCCACGAAGCGTTTATCGAGCCGTTGTACTGCTTTACGAGGCTATCGGCTATCGAAAGTCCTATTCCGTAGCCGCCCTTGTCGACGTTATGCGAGGTATCGGCTCTGTAGAACCTCTCGAAGAATTTCGAATAGTCCACATTTTTCCCTTCGGCGTATGAATTCGACACCGTAAGACGGATGCCCTTGCCTTTCTGCACCACTGTCACATCGATAGTGCCCTTTTCATCACAGTACTTGATCGCGTTATCGATAAGAAGTGTCGCGAGCTGTCTTATCTGGCTCTCGACTGCCTTCATATGGACATTCTCGGCGATGTTTTGATTTAAGGTCTTGCCTGCGTTCTCTGCGACCGGCACATAACTCTTTACTGTATCCTTTATGGCCTCTGTGACATCGGTATCCACCCTGTCTCCGGCATCCTCTTTTTCCTCTGCACGCACGATTGTCACGAGGTTCTGAATGAGTCCTGTCATCCTGTCGACCTGCCGCATCGTGGACTCTGTCCATTCGTCTTTTCCGTTCATCATCTCCTGAACCTGGGTGTTAGCCTTTATCACGGCAAGTGGTGTCTTTAGCTCGTGGCTCGCATTTGTGATGAACTGCTTCTGCTGCTCGGCATTTTTTATCTCAGGTGCTATAGCCTTATATGAGAGGGCACGAAGTACAAGGAAAGAGATGATAGATCCAAAGCCTATCAGCATCAGAGCCATATAGAGTACCCGGCTTGTAAGCCTGATCTGGTTCGAACAGTCGAGGAAAACTACTATTGTCCGGTTCTTCTGCTTTGCGACCTGATAATAATAGTCGCCAAAGCTTCCGAATTTAAACAGATTTTTTGTGACCATCAATGCATACTGCTTTGCCTGGTCCACATCAATTGACGCTATCCTGTCAGCCTTTATATCTGTGACCTGGTTATTATTATCAAAAATAACTGTAAAGTACCTGGTCGCATACCACTGATCTTTGTTTGAGAGGATGTTTCTCCCGTTTCCGAACATCGACTTCAGAAACTCATAGATATTATCATTAGAAGCCTGCTGGGTACTGTCGCTGCTGTCAGTATCATCTGAGGAGCTGCTGTCACTGGCGTCTTCACCCTTTATAACTGTCTTTACCGACGGCAGCTCGCCACCGTTGTCGATTATAGACTGCGTTACCTCGTGTGCCTCTCTTCTGGTCACTGTCAGCGTACCTATATAGATAAGTCCACCGACTAAAAGCATTACTGCAATAAATGATATCATCGAGATGATCACAAATTTATTTTTTAGTTTTCTAATCGCTTGTTCATTCATATGGTCACCTCCGTGTTGATATTTATGCTGCCTGTGTATCTAAAAGTTTGAAGTTTCCGCCCCTCTCTCCCTCTATAGTAAGTCCCGAATCGATTGCTGAAAGTTTTCTCTTCAGGTATGAGATGTACAGCCAGACTGTATCCTCATTTGCCTCAGGCTCTGAGGCCCAGATTTTCTGAAGGATATCATCTGTGGAGAGCTCTCCGTCTGCATGTATCATAAGCATCTGCATAAGTTCAAATTCCCTGATTGAAAGTCGAACTGAGTTCTCACAGGAAAGCTCCATCTCATTTGCCTTAAGTGAGACGTCCCCAAAACTCATATCCTGCGGGTTGTACTCTCTGCCTCTTCTGACCAGTGCTCTTACTCTTGCAAGCAGCTCTCTCATATCAAACGGCTTTGCGAGATAATCGTCTGCGCCTGCGTCTAAGCCTGCGACCTTGTCATCTACCTCTGTCTTTGCTGTAAGGAGAAGAACAGGTGTCAGGATATTATTCTCACGCATTGCCTTAAGTACGCCTATTCCATCAACCTTCGGCATCATGATGTCGAGAATCACCGCGTCAAAACTGTCCTCCTCGAGGTAGTCGAGTGCTTCCTGCCCGTCGTAAGCACTGGTCACGTCGTATCCCTCATGAGTAAGTATCGCTGTCTCTGCTCTGTTAAGGTCTCTTGTATCTTCTGCTAAAAGTAACTTCATTTGCTTTCACTCCCGTCTGTTCGTTTATTTTCTTCAAAAATCATATCTCTTATGGTCTGCATAGAAAGGTCTGTCGAAGCCAGCTCATCCGCACATCTCTTGAGCTCCGAGGCGATAAGCTCCTCGTTTGACTTACTGATGTCATGCTTATATCTGATGTGGTGCTCGAGAGCTGCCCAGGTATCCTGAGATATAGTGCGCAACTGTATCTCCGCGTAAAACTTCCCGTGCATCCGAAGTATCATGTGGTAGCTTCTATAGCCGTTCGGCTTTGCGTGCTTGATGTAATCCTTCTCCTCTACGACCTCTGCGCCTGGGAGAGCAATAAGGTGGTCACGGAATTTATAGATATCGTCTACAAATGCGCAGACAACTCTGATTCCTACAGCATCGTAGATTTTAGTCAGAGCGGACTCTGTCGTGACTGGAAGACCCTTGCGCACGCACTTCTCCCTCATGCTATCTTCATCCTTTATCCTCGAGAGGCAGTGCTCGACCGGGTCCATGCCGTTCTTCGCCTTTATCTCTTCCCGGAGAGAATTGATATCGTCCAAAAGTTCCTTTTGTATTTTTTCAAGTTCGGGCCTGTATGGTCCGTAAATGCTTTCTTCCGCCATAATTCGTTAAAGCTCCTGCGAGTATTTTTAATTTATTATAACTCAAATCAAAACAAAATATGTTAAAAATTAATGAATGATATGCTAAAATAAAAAGACTAAAGGAGATTACTATGATTTCAAGTGAAGAACTGATAAATAAGGCACGCGAGGCCATGAATCTGTCATACGCGCCGTACTCACATTTTACTGTTGGAACTGCCCTGCTCTGCGAGGACGGCAGTATCTACCAGGGTGGTAATATCGAGAACGCCTCGTACGGCGCTTCAAACTGTGCCGAGAGGACTGCTTTTTTCAAGGCGGTTTCAGAAGGAAAAAGACATTTCACCGCTATTGCTATCTGCGGCGGCCCCGACAAAAATGACACCGACTTCTGCCCGCCATGCGGCATCTGCAGACAGGTGATGCGCGAATTCTGCGCCAGTGATTTTCGGATAATCCTTGCTGCCGACCATGATAAGCAGATTAAGGAATACACTCTGTCTCAGCTGCTGCCTGAGTCCTTTGGCCCTGATAACCTGATATCATGAATTGAGGAAAAAATAAATGTCTGGAATTCTTTACGGAATCGGCGTCGGCTGTGGTGATCCTGCTGACGTCACTTATAAAGCGATAAAAACCACGCAAAGCTGCGATACGGTTATTTTTCCATCAGGAAAAAGAGCCTACGACATCATAAAGGGCGCATGGCCAGAGATAGATTCGAAAAGCCTGAAGTTCTTCAGCTTCCCGATGACTCACGACGAATCCGTACTTTCTGAGCGTCGTGAAAAAATATACGATTTCATCAAAACTCTCCTGGCCGACGGGAAGGATGTCGGCTTCGCGACTATTGGCGATGTGCTCGTCTATTCGACGTTTTCTTATATAAAAGAGCTGGCTGAAAATGATGGATTCTCTGTCGGGATAATTAACGGAATCCCGTCTTTTCTTTCCTGTGCCGGTAAGCTGGGGCTTATCCTGGGTCAGGAGGATGAGGAAATTCATATAATCCCTGGAACTGGTGACTTGGATGCATCATTAGAGCTTTCCGGGATAAAGATTTTTATGAAGCTCGGCAAACGCCTCGGCGAGTTAAAAAAAGCTCTGGCCGAAAAGCCAGAGCATGTATTCCTTGGTGCTGTTAACAGATGCGGAATGCCTGATGAATCTGTCTATACGAGGCTTTCAGATGTTCCCGAAGAGAAGTCCTATCTGATGACTGCCTTCGTCAGATAAACTTTTTATACTGTTTCTCACTGAAGTTTCAAATCAGAATTATATCTGCAGGTAATCATCTTCTCTTCTTATCCTGCTTCTCGTAGATGAAGCGCATTCCCTGAAGGGTCAGGTCAGGATTGTATTTATCGATGACTGAGGTCTCGGCTGAGATCATTTTGCCAAGGCCTCCGGTGGCAATGACTTTTACGTCGTTTACGCCGGTCTCCTTTTTCATATGATTTACTATATACTCGGTCGCACCTATCTGGCCATACACAAGTCCTGCCTGCATAGAGGTGATGGTCTCTCTGGCAAGAATGCTCTTCGGCTTTTTGATCTCGACCTCAGGAAGCTTTGCGGCGTCTTCCCACAGAGCCTTTGCACTGATCCTGATTCCAGGCGCGGTAACCCCGTATTTGAACGAGCCCTTTTCATCGACAAAGTCGTAGGTCGTTGCTGTTCCAAAATCTATGACTATGACTGGTCCGCCGTAGAGCTCATATGCGCCTGCTGCGTCGACTATCCTGTCTGCGCCGATCTGACTCGGCACCTCTGTCTGGATATTTATTCCTGTCTTGATGCCTGCTGCTACTATAAGCGGTGTCGTGTCAAAATACTTGATGATTCCACTCGTAAGTGAATGCATTACTGCCGGCACAACAGATGCTATGATGCAGTCTTTTACTTTGTCATGGTCGATACCGTTGTGATAGAGGATATTTCTGATGGCGATGCCGTATTCATCAGAGGTCCTGGCGACACGGGTATTAAGCCTGAAGTTTCCGATCAGAACACCATCCATAAATACTCCAAGCGTGATATTCGTATTTCCTACGTCTACTGCTAATAACATTATTTCTCCTAAGTCCCGCCTTAATACTCGTAAAATTCCTGGAAATAGGTCTCAAGCTCCCTGAAAAGCTCTCTCTGGTCTTTCTGGATCTGCTTGATTTTTAACGGGGCACCGATATTATCATAGGTCAGGTCGCCCTCCTCTGAATCTGTCATCAGATGGAGGCTTCCCTCCTGGTCGAAATAGAGCTCGATTATGCCGCCTATATCCTCTGTAAAGAGAACGCACATTATCTGAAGCTCTTTTTTGACTGGATCCGGAAGGCCGTCAAAGTCCGGATTCAGATAGTATTTTTTATTATATGCGCTGGCTGCGCAGAGTACAATCTTTTCCTGATACATTACTTTACCATTGTGGCGTACATGATTGCCTTGATAGAATGCATTCTGTTCTCAGCCTCATCGAAGACTACTGAGTGAGGTCCCTCGAAGACTTCATCTGTTACCTCAAGCTCAGCGAGACCATACTTCTCATTTACCTGACGGCCAATCTGAGTGTCTAAGTCATGGAACGATGGAAGGCAGTGCATGAATATCACTGAATCCTTTGCATATGAGAGTGCCTTGTCATTTACCTGGTATGGGAGAAGGTCGTGGATACGCTCTTTCCATGCGCTGTCCGGCTCACCCATCGATACCCAGACATCTGTATAGATGACATCGGCTCCTTTGCAGGCCTCCTCAACGCTTTCTGTAAGAGTTATGCTTCCGCCGCTCTTTGCTGCTTCCTTACGGCTGTACTCGACGAGCTGCTCTTCCGGGAAATACTTCTTATTCGTGCAGGCCACGAAGTCCATTCCAAGCTTTGCGCAGGTGACCATAAGTGAGTTGCCCATGTTATATCTGGCATCGCCCATGTATACGAATCTGACACCCTTGAGCCTTCCGAGGTGCTCCTTTATCGTAAGCATATCCGCTATCATCTGTGTAGGGTGACTCTCATTTGTAAGGCCGTTCCATACTGGAACTCCGGCAAACTGAGCAAGCTGTTCTACTATTTCCTGACCAAAGCCTCTGTACTCTATTCCGTCGAACATCCTTCCAAGGACTCTCGCGGTATCCTTTATGCTCTCCTTCTTTCCTATCTGTGAGCCTGACGGATCGAGGTAGGTGGTCGTCATTCCCATATCATGAGCTGCGACCTCGAATGAGCATCTGGTCCTGGTACTTGTCTTTTCAAAAATAAGAGCGATATTTTTGCCACGGAGATAATCGAGCTGTGATACTCCATCCTTCTTTTCTTTCTTAAGTCTGGCTGAGAGGTCGATAAGTCCATTGATCTCATCAGCGCTTAAGTCTGTCATCTTTAAAAAATTCTTTCCGTATAAATCCATGTGGTCTCCTTTAAAAACAGTATTCTATGATTATACACCATTTCAGTCTCTGCGCGCAGCTTTTTTTGCTTTCTTAACCTCATACATAGCGTCGTCGGCATGATTTATGCAGTCGTTTACACTCTCATCCGCTCCTGGAGCGTGCTCATAGTATCCTACTGAAATCGAGAACGGTATCGGCAGTTCGTTTTTCTCTGCGGAAATTTTAACCAAAGAGTCAAAGGCATACTTAAATCTCGACAGCTCATCTCCGTCCTTAAAGACTGCTACGAACTCATCGCCTCCCCATCTGCCGTAAAAGCCGAACTCCTGATGGAAGGTCTGTTTTATCACATTTGCTGTCTGTTTTATAAGTGCGTCTCCGACCTCATGTCCGTAATTGTCGTTTGCTTTTTTAAGTCCGTCTACATCAAAGAATGCTATGGCATACCACTCATCTGCGGTGATTGCTTTCATTTTTTCAGTACAGCTGATACGGTTCGGGATGCCGGTAAGTAAATCGGTGAAGGCTAATTTTTCAAGCTCATCCTGCTCCGCCTGCGTCCGCACATCCTGGAAAACTCTCTGCATCGTGGATATGATCAGTGTGATGATAAGGACCGCAAGTCCTATTGATGCGAAATCGACTCTGGCTATTCCCATCAGGCTGCTCGGGAATGATTTCAGAGGCAGTAGTCTGATAGCTATGATCTGAAGGACTGCAAAGGCCATGCCGATCGCGATTACGACTAACAGCGACGCCTCGAAAACATTTCTGTTTCTCTTGGTTCCCTCTACTACAAGCCACAGGCTTACGATAAATACCACCGCTATCATCACCTGCTGCATAGGAAGGGTGTCACAGAGTGCGATCGTGCCTGTAAGGCTCAGGGCAAACGCAATAATACTTAATAGTGCCTGTATGATTCCGAGCCCCAGAACTATCCGTCTTCGTCCCCTGTCCTCTATCGAGTTATAGACGAAGCCGATAAACGGCAGTGGAATCAGGAAAATCGCATAGTACTCGACCATCGCGTTGAATCTGACATTTGTGGATATGATGTAAAAATAGCGGTTATAGCCGAAGTACCAGAGGCACAGAAGGAAGGTCGCCAGGCCGATATAGGTGGTCAGGATGCTGCTCTTTCCGCCTCTTCTGATGATAAGGCTGTATAAAAACAGGAAAATCCCGACTACCATAAATACACCGAATATAATGAATTTGACGCTGTTCCCTTTTAGTGGGAGCATTCTCGACTCATCTGTAGGAACAAGTGTAAATGGTGTATTCTGCAGGGTTCCGGACTGCTCATACTCTGTAAGTCTCAACTGAAGTGTTCTTCCCCACAGTGAATCAGGTATTCGGAAATTCACAAAGATATTTCCTATCTGATGCCGTTTGGCTGCCAGCTCACTGCCATAAGAATAGAGGACCTTGCTGTCTGAACTGACTACTATCTGGGCATTGTAGATATAGAAGCAGATATTCGAGCTGGCAAATGGCCTTTTGGATGGAAGGGTGATATAAGCGTCAAGGACATCTCCCCTTGAGAGTGACCAGCGCTTTGGTGGAAGTCCAACGTCCTTTTTCCCGT
The DNA here is from genome assembly GCA_900316165.1 of uncultured Lachnospiraceae bacterium. Taxonomy (GTDB): domain Bacteria; phylum Bacillota; class Clostridia; order Lachnospirales; family Lachnospiraceae; genus Weimeria. Next base: position 10,669 of record ONBW01000036.1, read on the forward strand.
TCGATCTCGTGATTATTCCCACGATCTGGCTGTCATCAATGATGTAGGTATTGACCCTGCTCATTCCCATGGCTGCTGTGCCAAAATAGAGAATCACAAACATCAATATCACAAGTACTGCGCTTGCTGCTGTTGTCTTTTTATCTATACCAGCCATGGCCACCATCCTTTCGTCAGTCTCTGATATCAGAATATTATAAATGTAGTAACTTTTCAAGTAAAATCTTTGTGCAATTCCCTCTGCCTTGACAAAAGTTTCTTTTCAGCTTTATAATAAAAAGAATTTTTACCCTTAAATTTTTTTCAGGAGATTTTCATGGATTTATTTTTAGACGCCCTTCAAGACGCCTGTATTGACACTGTAAAATTAGTGCCGTTTTTATTTATCACTTACCTGCTGATGGAGATTCTCGAACGCCACACCTCCGAGAAGCAGGTTCATATGATGACCGAGGTCGGGAAGTTCGGACCTCTTATCGGTTCCGCCGTCGGCGCTGTTCCTCAGTGCGGCTTCTCTGCTGCCGCCTCAAGCCTCTATTCCGGCGGCCTTATCTCTGTCGGAACTCTGATTGCGGTCTTCGCTTCGACCTCTGACGAGATGCTGCCTATTTTTATTTCAGAGCAGGTCCCTCTTGCAAAAATGGCCGCAATCGTTGTGACTAAGGCCGTCCTCGGTATGATAAGCGGCTTCGGCATCGACTTTATCGTGCGCCACACCAGATACTACAAGAAATCTGAGAAGCACATCCGCGACATCTGTGAGCGTGAGCACTGCGGAAGCGCCGAGGATGAGCACACCAACGTCTTCGTCGCCGCTTTAAAGCACACGCTTCAGATCGTGATCTTTGTGTTTATCCTGACTGTGATTCTGACTCTTATCGTTGAGAATTTCGGCAAGGAAGCCGTGGCCTCTGTTATCGCTGGAAACCCGATTCTTGGTGTTTTCCTCTCGACTCTTATCGGTCTTATTCCGAACTGTGCCGCCTCTGTGCTTATCACACAGCTCTACATCGAGGGCCTGATGAGCGCCGGTCAGATGATTGCCGGTCTCCTCGTTGGCGCCGGCGTCGGTCTTATGGTCCTCTTCAGAACGAACAGGAACCACATGAAGGAAAATATCGTGATCACCATTATGCTCTACATAGTCGGAGTGTTCTGGGGACTGATTTTTGAAGGACTGCATATCGCTTTTTAAAAAATGAACGAATTATCTATTGGAAACGTAAAGCTTTCCAACCCTCTTATCCTCGCGCCAATGGCGGGTGTTACTGACCTGCCCTTCAGGCGCATCTGCCACGAAATGGGCGCTGGTCTTGTCTGCATGGAAATGGTAAGTGCCAAGGCCATCTGCTACCACAATAAAAATACCAGGGAGCTTCTTGAGATTGCCTCTGATGAGCATCCTGTCTCTCTCCAGCTTTTTGGATCGGATGTGGATGCGATGGTCGAAGCCACCCATATGATTGAAGACGTCCCGTATGACATCCTCGATGTGAATATGGGCTGCCCTGTACCTAAGGTCTTTAACAACGGCGACGGTTCCGCTCTTATGGGAAGTCCCATCCTTGTTGGAAAAATAGTCTCTTCGCTTGTTAAAGCTACCGACCGCCCGGTGACTGTTAAAATCCGTGCGGGGATTGATTCGGAGCATATAAATGCGCCTGAAATCGCCCATGTGATTGAGGAATCCGGCGGCTCTGCTGTCGCTGTCCACGGCAGGACCCGTGAGCAGTACTACAGCGGTCTGGCTGACTGGGATATCATCCGCCAGGTAAAAGAAAAAGTCTCCATTCCGGTTATCGGCAATGGAGACCTGCGCTGTGCTTCTGATATTAAAAAAATGTACGAGGTTACCGGCTGTGACGGTTTCATGATTGGGCGCGCTGCCCGTGGCAATCCATGGATTTTCAAGCAGATTCTCTCTGAGCTTAATGCCGGTGTGCCTGCTGCTCCTCCGAGCTCCTCTGAGGTTATGGAGATGCTTCTGAAGCACGCCCAGCTTGAAATCGAACTCAAGGGCGAGGACCGCGCCATCCGCGAGATGCGCAAACACGCCGGCTGGTACACTGCCGGCCGCCGCAACGGAATCCGGTTCAGGCGCGTTGTGAATGAGATTCACACGTATGAAGAGCTCGAGAAGGTGTGTAGGGAGTTTATGCTTTCTTGATCTCGACTTTATTATTCGTGTGATCGAGGTAGAATAGGAATCTACCGTTTTCGTTTTCTCTTACTGCTACTTCGACTCCTTCTTCCACATTCTCTGCGGCTGGCTCTACGCCGGCCTTTTTTGTTACCTCACTCATAAATGATTTATAGAAATCTGGGGTGGACTGGGTGCCGACATAGTAGGTGTGGCCTTTTCCGTAGGTGTTTTCTGTGATGACCGGGGTTCCCTTGTAGAAGTCATCTGCATAGGTTCCGTCGACTGTCATATCGCCTGCTTCTTCTGATATCTGGTATGCAGGACTCTTGAAGTAGTCCAGGTCGCCTAATTCTTTCTTGTTCTGCTCTATCAGTTTCTTCAGCTCCGATAATGGACGAATCTGGTCGCAGATCAGCTGTGCCTCGTACTCCTGTCCGTTCCACTCGAAGTGATTTGGTGCTTCTGGTGCAAGTGCGTCCTGCTCCTCGACCCAAAGTCCGAACAGTTCCTTGAATGGGCCCGGGTAGCCGCCCTGATAGAACAGGTAGTTTTTGTCCACATATCCGGCCAATGCTGAGGAGATAAAGGTGCCGCCATTTCTGACAAAGTCTTCTATTTTTTCTGCATAGTCCTTTGATGCCATAAAGAGCATCGGGGCTACTACAAGCTTGTATTTCGAGAGGTCATCATCCATGCCTATCACATCGACTGGAATGTGATTTTCAAAAAATGCCCTGTAATAGTTCAGGCATTCATTCTTGTAATCTATCAGCTCGTTCGGGCCCTGGAGTGCGTCAATTGCCCACCAGTTTTCCCAGTCGAATACGACTGCTGCTTCCGATGGGACAGTGCTTCCGAGGATTTCGTTCATTTTTTCAAGACGTGAACCGAGCTTTTCAACCTCGTCAAAAACTCTTGTGCCTGCGAGCCCGACATGCCCGATCACCGACCCATGCATGGCCTCGGCTGCTCCTTTGGACCTTCTCATCTGGAAATACTGTACGGTATCGGCACCGTGTGCCACAGCCTCGAGACTGTAGAGTGTCATCTGGCCAGGTCTCTTAAGTGGATTTATATGCTGCCAGTTCGTTACCGATGGTGATGATTCCATCAGCGCGAATGGTTTCTGGCCGCCGACTCCGCGGATCAGGTCATGCGCCATCGCAAGCTCTGCCGGCTCCGTGTCCATATGCGGGTAGCAGTCCCATGACACGAAGTCCATATACTTCGCCCACTCGCGATAGTTGAGGCCGTAGAAGAACCACATCAGATTCGTCGTGATTGGGATGTCTGGGGTAATTTTCTTGATGGCATCTCTCTCGAGTCTGTACTCGTCGAGCATGATATCTGAATTAAAGCGCATATAGTCCATAAACTGGCCCTGAACCTGCGTTGTTTTCTTTCCGCCTTCTGATATGAAGTTCTCGCTTCTCTCATCCGGTATCTGGATTTCGTCCCAATCATAATAGGTATGGCTCCAGAAGGTCGTATTCCAGGCGCGGTTCAGCTCGTCAAGAGTAGCGTACTTTTTCTTAAGCCACTCACGGTAGTTCTTCTGGCAGTTGTCGCAGTGGCACTCGCCGCCGTACTCGTTTCCGATGTGCCAGGCTACGATATTGTCGTAGTCCTTATATCTCTCTGCCAGTTTCTGTGCGAGGAGCGGGGCGTATTTTCTCATGGTCGGCGATGACGGGCAGAAATTGTGCCTTGCACCGTAATTCCTCTTCATGCCGTTTCCGTCTGTGCGCAGAATGTCCGGATGTCTCTTTGCCATCCATGGCGGTGTTGCGGCTGTCGATGTCGCGAGCATGACCTTGAATCCGTTGGCTCTGACGAGCTCCATGATTTTATCCAGCTTTGAAAAATCATACTCGTCCTCTGACGGCTGAAGCGTCGCCCAGGAGAACACATTCAGAGTCAGTTCGTTTATGTGCGCTTTCTTGAACATCTTCATGTCCGCTTCCCAGACTTCTTCCGGCCACTGCTCCGGATTGTAATCCCCTCCGTATAAGAATTCCTTAACCTTCATGTGCATTTTCCCTTTCTGAGTTTTCTCTGTAGTGATGGTCATTCCATTTGACGCTCTGGAATTAACTTAATGCTTTTAAGAGTTTTTTTCTTCAATTGAATTGCTTTTGGCGATTCTTTACAACTCTTCTGTCCCAACACTTCTGGCCGCGTTGGCGCAACCGATTGTTCATAATGACACTATACACTGTTTGGGAATTTTTTGCAATAGGGATTTTCATTTTTCAGCTGACATTTGTTAATTTCTCTGCTCCCGTCGCCAGTTGCAATATTGCGTGAGTTCTGCAGGAAAAAATATTTCACCCCACCATATGTTGCAAATCGCCCTTCATGCAAAATACTTTTGACTATAAAAAGTTGCCCCACTCGAATCTTTAGGAAAAAGTGTCAAAATCGGCTTGAATTTTCTATGAAAAAACGTCAAAAGCATCTCTAAATTACTATGGAAAAATGTCATTTTATGGTATAATATTATGTGTAAAACGTACAAACGCAATGGAGGTACATCTGATGCTGAATCGTAAGATCGAAAAAGATATAAAACACTGGATTCAAAATAGCGATAAAGCTCTGCTCATTTATGGCGTCCGTCAGTCCGGAAAGACCTATATCATCAGGAAATGTCTAAAGGATGCCGGTTGCGACTTTGTCGAGTTTAATCTGATTGAACAGCCCGATGTCGTTCAGATTCTTGATGGCGCAACGAGCATCGACGATATGATTCTGAAGCTTTCTCTTTACACCAGCCAGAGAATCACACCTGGGAAAACCATATTTTTCTTTGATGAGATTCAGAGATATAAAGAAATCGTCACAAAAATCAAGTTTCTTGTGGAGGATAAGCGGTTCAGGTATATTTTGTCAGGATCATTGCTTGGTGTTGAGCTCGTAAATCTGAAGTCAGCTCCGGTCGGATATCTGCAGACTCTAACACTTTATCCGCTGGATTTTGAGGAATTTCTTCAGGTGTTTAATGTAGAAAATCCTGTCATAGATCAGCTTAAGGACGCTTATTTTTCCAAAAAACCGGTTGATGAAGTAATTCATAAAAAGCTTATGGAAATCTTTAATCTGTATCTGATCATCGGTGGTATGCCTGCTGCAGTTGAAAAATACCGTACCACCGGCAATATCGACGATGTTATGGATGAACACAGGGCCATCATGGAACTATATAAGCTCGACTTTACTCAATACGAGGCTGAGAACCGCAGACTTATTCTCACTCATATCTACGAGCTTATTCCAGCGGAACTTAATGAGAAAAATAAACGCTTTAAAATAGCAGATATCAATAAGAATCTGCGTTTCGACCGGATTGAAGACAGTTTCACCTGGCTGTGGAAGGCCGGCGTTGCCTTGGGCGTATTCAATACATCAGAACCGACTGTGCCTCTGATGCTGAATGAAAAAAGCACCCTCTTTAAAATGTTTCTATCTGATGTTGGTCTCCTTACCACAGTTTATGGCAAAAGCTGCAAGCTTAAGATCATCATTAATGACACCGATTTAAACAAAGGTGCCGTTTATGAAAATGTTGTAGCTCAGGAGCTTCACGCTCATGGTTATCCGCTTTACTACTACAACAGCAAGAAGCTGGGAGAGCTTGATTTTGTAGTTGAACACGATAGGCAGATACTCCCTATCGAGGTAAAGAGCGGGAAAGACTATACCAGGCATTCGGCCCTGGATAACGTTATGGCTATTCCAGAATATGGTATTAGACAGGCTTATGTCTTCACAAATGATAATGTTAAAACTGATGGTAATCTGGTTTATTACCCTATCTACATGGTTATGTTTCTGAGGGAAGATTCAGGTGAATTCCCTGATATTTCTGTAAGCAGATATTCCAAAATGTAATGGCTCAGGCATAGCCATAGAGTCCGCGGACGTGGACCTCACCTGAGTCTACTGCAGTTATAGTTCCGTCGTCTTTTTTTATCAGAAGACGGCCGTTTGGATCCATTTCAAGGGCTATTCCCTCGAAATCGTGTATCTGGTGGACTACGCGGACGCGCTTATTATTATTGGCGAGACGGCTATTGTAGCTGTCTAGAATTCCTTCAAGACTTCCGCCGTTTGTCCTGAAGACCTCATAATGCTTTAAAAAATGCTGCCAGATAGCCTCGGTTATCGCTTTTCTTGAAGCCTGCTGCCCTGACATTTCGAGGTCAAGAGAAGTTGCCATATCTCTGATTTCTGGCGCGAAGTCCTCCTTTTTCTGGTGGACGTTCACTCCGATGCCGCAGACTACCTGCTTTGCGTGTCCATTCTCGGCTTCCATCTCTGTGAGTATTCCACAAATCTTCTTTGAATCTATTAACACGTCGTTCGGCCATTTGATCTGAGTCTTAAGTGGATAAAGCTCTTCAACTGCTTCTGCTACTGCCACTCCGGCTATGATCGTTAGTCTCGGCAGATGCTCCATCGGAATACCATCTGGATATAAAAGCATGCTTGTAGCTACAGAAATCTTCTTTGGTGAAATCCAGGTATGACCGCTACGGCCGCGGCCTGCCGTCTGTGTTCCTGCCGAAATAACAGTAAATTCCGGCGCACCGGCCTCGCCCTCACGCTTTGCCTCGAGATTTGTGGAATCTATTTCTTCAAAATATTTAAATATTGGTTCTATCATTTATCTTCACCTGGTTCTATCATGAAAAAGCTGGATTGATATACGCCTCGACATATACTCCGTCCGGGCGGTACTCCTCTTTTATGATGTGGCCATACTCGTGGAGTCTTTCGAGGCGTGAGCCCTCGGTGTACGGGATGACCTCGTTTATCTGCTTCATGCCTGACATTAATAGCTTTTTCATAGCTCTTTTAAGGTCGTCAAGTCCCTGTCCTGTCTTTGCTGAGATGTGAACCGCCAGGTCCGCATGTCCGTCAAAGAGAGGGCGGGCGTTTTCTGCCTTGTCATCCTTGTTAAAAACTGTAAGTATAGGCTTTCCGGAGATCTGGAGGTCACTTAAGGTCTTATAGACCACGTCCATATTTCTCTCACGGGCAGCGTCCGAGGAATCGACCACATGAATTATATAGTCGGCGTACTTTGCCTCCTCAAGTGTCGAGTGGAACGCGTCTATCAGGTGGTGCGGAAGCTTGCTGATAAATCCGACTGTATCAGTAAGCAGAACCTGCCAGCCGTCGCCCAAGTCCATTCTTCTCGTTGTCGGATCGAGAGTCGCAAAAAGAGCGTCCTCCTCTAAAACCGATGAACCTGTCAGAGCGTTTAAAAGCGTTGATTTTCCGGCATTTGTATATCCCACTATTGCAAAAACCGGGATACGGTTCTTTTCTCTGGATTTCCTCGTGTTCTCTCGGTTCTTCTCCATCTCCCTGAGCTGTCGCCGCAACGATGAAATCCTGTCTCTGATCCGTCTTCTGTCGGTCTCGAGCTTTGTCTCACCTGGTCCTCTGGTTCCGATTCCTCCACCGAGTCTAGACATCGCGATTCCTGCGCTGCCTGAAAGTCTGCTCGACTTGTAATTCAGCTGAGCCATCTCGACCTGGATTTTTCCCTCTTTCGTAGTTGCGTGCTGTGCAAAAATATCCAGTATCAGCATCGTGCGGTCGATTACTTTTACATCAAGTGCCGCCTCGAGATTTCCCATCTGCGCCGGTGTCAGCTCATCGTCACTGATTACTCCGTCCGCATCAAAGGCGCGGATAAATTCCCGGAGCTCGTCTATTTTGCCTTTGCCTATATATGTTGCTGGTGACGGCGCTTCCATGGTCTGCGTCACCTTGTAGACGCACTCTGCTCCGGCTGTATCCAAAAGCCGCGCGAGCTCATCAAGTGACGCAGCCGTTCTGTCCATATCGCGGCCTTCTGTCACAGCGATTTCTATGTACTTTTCTTTTTTCTCTGAAGTAGATATCATGATGTGATAATAGCATATGCGGGTAGAAACTCAATGATGATGCCACATGTATTAACTAAAAAATGCGTCCAAAGTAGCTTGTGATTGGACGCAAAACCAAGTACCAGGCATCAAGTCCCCACATTTTATGCCTTTAGTTCTTTTTTTCTCAAGAATGGAAGTATGCCGGATTTCCCATCTTCAAGAAGACTGATAAGCCTCTTTGCCGATCCACTTGGGTGGTTTGTTCCGTTTTCCCATGCTTCAACAGTTTTCTTTGATACTCCTATATACTCCGCAAAAACCTTCTGGGTCATACCCGAGCTGGTACGTATCTGTTTTATTTGAATATTATTATAGTTTTTTACAGGAGATATATCATAAATCACTTTTCTTCCTTTAAGCTCCCCTTTTTGTATCTGGACAGCCTCAGTTAATCCATTCATTAATTCATCATAAAATTTACTCATCTGAATCACCTCGTAATTGATACAATTCACTTCTTAATTGTTTTACTAATTTCCTAACATTCTTTTTCTCTTCCTCAGAAAGATTTGTTTCCTCTTTTTTAGTAAAAACTATTAAAAAGTAGGTACTTTCATAATAAGCAAAATCTACATAGCATACTCTTGCACTACCACTTTTACCTCGATTTGGAAATGCAACACGTATCTTCCTCACTCCACCGGTACCCTCTATCATTTTCCCTGCTTCAGGATCATTCAATAGAATCATTTCAAGCTTAGTGAGTTCATCATCTGTGAAGCCCAAGTCATACCATTTTTTAGTAAACGACGGAACCTCTATAAATGTCCTATTCATTAATATCCTCCCTTTTTATATAATTTTACCCTATTTCCTAGGGTATGTCAATATGACATTATGATTTGGTAGGGCTGTTTCATGAAGCGGATATTATCTTTAATTCCGTATATTGTTAGTCGATTGGTCGCCATACTATATATAGTTCTCTTAAAAAAGTTGAAAAT
>ONBW01000057.1 GCA_900316165.1 uncultured Lachnospiraceae bacterium
CCTACGGGTTCAGGAACATACAAAATATGCTGGATATGGTCTACCTGGTATGCTCGAATATCAGGATACCACTTCCTAACAGAAAGTCGAGGAATAGATGAACGCAGTGATACTCAAAAGGAATGGAGTTTCTTACCCACAGAGACTACCGAAGAGCCTTATCTTGCAGGTTTTATAAGAGAGCTACGTAAAGATCAGTATGGAGATGCTATAGATAAATATTTCAGACTCGGAAAGAACCTGAACCAGCGTGATACTATAGCTGTCCGCAGAATGGTTGATGGATACCTTAAGTTGCTATATCCAGATGGAGAATTTACATAAGAGCAGGTTGAGGAAGTATTGATTATTTCCTTAGAGATGCGTCGTCGTGTTAAGGAACAGCTTAAGAAACTTGGCGGTATGGTGTTCTATGATGTTAATTTCTCATATATTGATATGGAAGATATGTCAGAGCACTTCGTATCTGTACCTGAGCAAGGTGGTGGCAAACTGATTCCTGAGGGTATGTGCAATCCTGGTCAGGTATACACAGTATCTCATGGCAAATCAGACATGATAGGCGTATTTCGCCTTGAATCTCAGATGCTTCCGGGCAATGGTAAGTTTGAACGTACTTGCCTTGGCTCTGATAGGGAATGTAAGGAAGCAGTAGATACAGCCTATAACTACCTGAAGGCAAACGGAAATAGAATCAGTGATGCTATAAGTACATCAAACAGTGATTACATTGTAAATTATCAGGATCTTCAGGGTATAGGAATGACCAAAGACCTGGCATTGCCAACATTGATTGCTTTGTGCTCAATCGCTCTAAAGAGACCGGCGCAGAGTTCTCATGTAGTGCTTGGAGGTATCAGTATTAGTGGTACTTTGATGAAAGTAGATAATCTTGCAAGCACTCTTCAGGTATGTGCTGACTGTGGAGCAAAGAAGGTGCTGATTCCAGCTGTATCTACGGTAGATTACGGAACTATTCCGGCAGATCTTATGACTGCGTTCCAGATTATTCCGTATAGTAGTGCAGAAGATGCGGTATTTAAAGCGTTAGAGGTGGAATAAATGGATAAAAGCATTGTGTTATCAAAGATAATTGCTATATATCTAAAAAATGATTTTATAGTAAAAAAGAATGGCCATTTAAAAATGATATATAAATGTGCAGGATTAAGTGATTACTTTGAAGAAAATGAAGAGTTATTAACACCATATACATATAATTACTCAAATGGACGTACATATGAAAATGACTGCGTAACTTATGATTTGTTTTCTGGTTTAGATAATACATTTTCAGATTTATTAGTTAATGGTAAGGATATAGAAATTGGAGCATTGTTAAAAGAATTAGCGGTTTATATTCCAATGGTGCTATTTGATGAAGATAGATCTGATGATACTGAAAAATATGAGAAAGCTTTTAGCAAATTATCTTCACTATATAATTTAATGGGATATGATTTAAAAAAAGAGAATGAAACCATTGAGGTGATTCCCTTTACTGGTGATATAACAAAAAAAAGCCAAGCTGGTCAGATGGAATACTGGCTGGAGCATAAGTTTGAAGGAGTGTATGATTCTTACGAAAGTGCTACAGATGCTTACGCAAATAATAATTACGGGGCATGTATTGAATCTTGCAGAACAGTTCTGACAGGTATTTTTTCAAAATATAAAGACGATCCGAAGTCAAATTGGAAAAGAGGAATAGGTGTTTTGACGGGTGATTATGATGGGAGTGATCTTCAATCATTTAAAGCGGCTATAGATACAACAGCAAAAGAGGATTTAGCATCCTTTTTCTTTGAAAACAAGTACGGTTCTTTAAAAAAGACTAGGGCTATTTATAGTATATATTCTATGATGTCTGATTATGGTACGCATAGAGAAGAAGGGACGGTTGAGCAACCTTCAAAAGAAGATGCACTAATGATGTATCGGATGATGCAGGATATAGTGCTATGGATTTTTCAAAAACATAATGATGTAGATTGATTTGTAATGAGGAATGGCGATTAAGGGTGTATAATGGTGTGAATTGAGAAAAGAAAAAGAGCCAAATGCTCAGCTTTCATGTATAATAGATTTTTGGAAAAAACATACATAGAAAGGATGAACACTATGGCTCAACTCAATATTACACTAAACCAGGAAGAAATTCTAGACCTTCTTTCAAAGGATCGTGACAAAGCATTTGCCACTCTCCTGCAGAACAGTCTTAATATGCTCCTCAAGGCAGAGTCAACAGCACAGCTCAATGCAGAGCCGTACGAGCGCACGGATGAACGAAAAGGGAGTCTCGCAACGGCTTCAGGGACAGAGACCTGACAACAAGGCTTGGTACGATTACTCTGCACGTTCCAAAGCACAGGGACGGTGTCCCGTTTAAGACACTCATATTTGATAATTACTGTCGGAGTGAGGCTGCACTTATTACCACAATGGCTGAAATGGTGGTTGAGGAAATGTCCACCAGAAAAGTGTCCAGTGTAATGGAACTCCTATGCGGGAAGTCGTATTCGAAATCAACCGTATCAGAAGCCTGCAAAGAGCTGGATAAGAAGGTAAAAGAATTCCGTGAGCGTGAGCTTGACGGAAGCTACCCTTTCCTGGTAGTTGATGCGACATACTTTAAAGTCCGGGAGAATGGCAGAGTTATATCTAAGGCCTTCATGGTTGCCTTTGCTGTCAACACTGAGGGGCATCGAGAGATTATTGGTGCTAGAATATAAATAGTACAAGTTAAAGTGAGTTATTCCAAGGAATAAGACTATAATAGAGATAATCCTAGGAGGGACTTCACAATGGCTAGTAAACAACCTCAACACGACAAGGAGTTCAAACTCAATGCCGTAAAATATTTAGAAGAACATCCAGATCTGACATTAAGGCAGTGTGCAAAGAACCTTGGTATAGGTGCCAGTACGCTGACTCACTGGAGACAGCAGTTCAGAATCAATGACGGTGACATACCTGTCAGAGGTTCTGGCAATTATGCATCTGATGACAAGAAGGAGATAGCCCGCTTGAAACGGGAACTCCGCGATGCCAATGATGCACTTGATGTCCTAAAAAAAGCTATAAGCATTCTGGGTCAAAACTGACAACAGCCGTTTGCACGGAAGTGTCAGCAAAGGTGGAGGCGTCCAAAGCGTCCGGACGCCGCGTCTCCATCTCCGGAATGCTTAAATACCTTGGTGTCTCCCGCTCCGGCTATAATGCCTTTATAAAGCATAAGCAGTCTGAGACCGAAAAGCGCATGCACAGAATCATGAAGCTGATCAGACAGATCTACGATGGATCTTACCAGAACTACGGAGCTCCCAAAATAACACAGGAGCTCAGGAAGAAAGGAGAATGCATATCAGAACGTACCGTAGGTAAATACATGCGTATTATGGGAATCCGTGCCCAGTGGGTAAAGCAATGGATCGCCACAACCCGTAATTCTGACTTCAGCAGACAGCTTCATAACATCCTTGACGAACAGTTCAGCCCTTCACGTCCAAATTCCGTGTGGTGCACTGATATCACGTATATCTGGACCTATGAGAGTGGATACATATATCTCACCAGCATCATGGATCTGTATTCTCGTAAGATCATCGCATGGACACTCACACCCACGATGGAGGTCTCATGCGTAGTCGATACCGTCAATAAAGCGAAAGCCTCAAGGCCTACTTCTGAGCCGCTTATCATCCACAGTGACAGAGGCAGCCGGTACGTCAGCGAGGCCTACAGAAAAGCCACAGAGGGCATGCAGAGGAGCTACTCGCATAAAGGCTACCCATACGATAACGCCTGTATAGAATCGTTCCATTCTCTGATAAAGCGTGAATGGCTTAATCGATTCCGTATCGCCAATTTCGATGCCGCATACACGCTGGTATGGGAATACATCGAAACATTTTACAATACTGTCCGGATTCATAGCCATGATAACTTTATGTCTCCCAATGAATACGAACGTATGTATGCTGAAACAGTAGATAAAAACGCAAAAGTAGCAAGTTAAAGTGGAAAATTTCTCATTTTAACTTGTACTAAATCTTGACATAAGACCAATAAGGAGTGAGTTGTCTCTGCTTACAGCCCAACCGGAAACAGATTGTGTAGTGCTTCCACCATTCAATATCAACAAGATGATGGAAGATGCAATAAAGGAGAATGGTTGAGTGTGCTGATAAGAGTCTACACTTGGAATATAAGATCAGTAAAGAGAGGGCAAATATTATATCCATGGACGATTATAGTATCTACAATTATTTCAAAAACCATCCTGGAGTCCTTATAACCTGTATATCATTTATATCAGCCTTTGGAGTATCTATTGCTAAACTGGGAACATATATAGTGCAGGTTAGGTTCTGTGATTATTGGAATATAGATATATCTTATATCAAAAGGAATGACAGCAGCATATTTTATTTTTTCTGTGTCATATTCATCTATCTGATAGTTTTTATAGTTCTCAATGACAGAATACAGAAAAATGCGGATCTGTTTCATGCTTCAACAGTGCTTATCTCCCTTGATAATATAATCAACAACACTCAGATCAGGATGGCCAATAAAGATATTGAGCGTAATGCTAAGTTTGAAGACTACAGTAAATTTATTAGGGATCAGATATGGTTTATCAGGCTGAATGAAGATGCTACGGAAGATGACATTGAATGGGTGGCAGAGGCCGAAAAAAGACTGAGGCACATCGAACCTGAAATTGGAGAGAATTATTCTGAAACAGATTATATAAAGAGTGAATGTCTGAAATTGAGAAAGTCACTTATTCGCGATAGAATAAAGGCAGTAATGTACCTGATAATGTATGGCATTGCCTTTACTGTTGTTCTGTGGATCATGCTGGAACTGATAGTCCTTATGCAGAGTCGTGTAACAACGACATTATGGCAGTCTTTTATAGGTGCATGTCTTATATCCGCATCCTATTATGCCATCAGTATTCTAAAGGCATGGCTTTCTGAGAATAAAGAAGCAAAAGATTTCATTGCGAAGCATAAGAGAGACTGCGCATACAAAGAAGAAGACTTTAATCTCTTTCGGAAGATTCAGGATAATATAGTGTCAGACCTTAAGAAAAAAGATAAGAACCCGGCGAAAACACTAGGTATGGATCTTTCAAATCAAAAAGTAAAGGCTGTTATCATAACTGTGGTTATTGTAGCAGTTATTTTTCTTTTCATGCAGATACAGAATGCTCAGATATCATGTAATCAGAAAAAAGATTTCAATATTACAGATATTGATGGACAGTCCTACGCAATAGTATACAATAACGGTGATGAATATATTCTGGAAAAGGCAAAAGAAGAAGGGCAGAATCTTGTAATATATACTCAGGACAAACGTGTAATCAGAAATCAGGACATATCATATGAATATAGAAGCTATGATATGATTGAAATAAAAAGAAGCTAACCAAATGATTGTTTTGAAAAGGCTTACTGAGAATATCCCTGTGTGGCAGAATAGATGTCAGTGAAAGATGATTTTCTTGGTGGTGTATAATAAGACCACATATAGAAAGGATCTGACACTATGAATTACCCTGAAGACCTTAAGCAAAAAATGATCAAACGAATGCTTCCTCCAAACAACGAGCCGATTTCGAAAATTGCTCGTGAGGAAGGCATTGCAGAGCAAACACTCCGGAACTGGCAAAAGGCAGCCCGTGAAAAGGGAGTTGCCGCCCCAGGCAAGGACACTGCAGCCGATCAATGGACACCCGATGATAAGTTTCTGATTGTTGTTGAAACGGCCAAGATGAACGAAAGTGAACTTGCCGAGTATGTCCGTCAGAAGGGTCTGTTTGTCGAGCAGATAAAAGCTTGGAAAGACGCTTGTCTTCAGGCAAATGGCGGCGTTGCCAAGTAGGCTGCCGAGCTCAATAAAAAACTCAAGGAATCCGAGAAGGAGAAAAAGAAGCTGGAGAAAGAGCTGCGTCGTAAGGACAAGGCTCTTGCCGAGACAGCTGCTTTACTGGTTCTCAGAAAAAAAGCAAATGCGATCTGGGTGGATCCAGAGGACGAATGATCAGTACCTCAGATCGCGAGAAAGCTGTCAAACTGATCAGAGAGGCCGTTGCTGCCGGGTGCCGTTCACCCCGAGCCTAAAAATAAGCACAGTCAGTCAGAGCGCCAGAGGATCGTTGATATCTGTAATAGCTCCGACTATTCCAGTATGCCGCCTTGTGAAATCGTTCCTGCTCTTGCAGACAAGCCTGTGCACAGGACCGTCACAACTCATGTGGCCACAGGGCCAAACCAGGTCTGGATGTGGGACTGACCTACCTCAACGGACCAGTTAAGGGACAGTTTTACTACCTGTATCTGATCTCAGATTTATTCAGTCGTGACATCATCGGCTGGGAAGTTTGGGAAGAACAGACAGATGAACTGGCCAGTGTACTGATACGCCAAACCTGCCTGAAACAGCAGCGTCTTTCCACACAGCCACTGGTTCTTCACTCCGACAACGGCTCTCCAATGAAAGGGGCTACTATGCTTGAAACGCTTTATAAACTCGGCATCACACCTTCTAATTCACGGCCGCGTGTCAGCAATGATAACCCATATGCTGAGAGCTTGTTCAAAACTTTGAAATATCGTCCAAATTATCAGCCGAAAGGATTTGAAAATCTGGGCGAAGCTGACCGTATTGTGGAAAAGCATCACGAGCTCACGAACAGGCAAAAGCAGCTCATCCGGCGAGGAGGAATGGTCGTCCTACCAGAGACTGGACGCTCCCAGAAAAGGTCTATCTGAATCCTGACAGGCAGGATGGACAGACAACGATTAATGACCAAGTGGAATCGGTAAGTGCCTGAAATGTCTCAGACACCTGCCATAAATAATTTCAACTTTTACTGACAACTACCTTGACATTGAGCAATTGTCAGACAGGGAGACCATTTGATATAGCTGCGGATACGTTAAAATATTTTAACAAATTAAATAGCTCTGTTTGAATAATATTAAAGTAACTTTTTATTGAAATTAAATCTTTACTATGTCTATTTATAACAACGTACATCCGGATCATCCTTTAAACGCATTTATAAGTTCATTGTGTGATGATGACTTTGCCAAAACTCCAGATGAATATCAGAAGCGCAAGAAATACTGTGTTATAAGACGGGAGCTTCAGCTACTTCTTGAATCAACGCATCTTTTTATTATCTATAATTTTGATGAAGAATACGCATCTTCTAGGTCTACACGGAATCAGTATCTTCATTATCTGGACAGATGTGATCTTGTTGTCTTCTTAATTGATAATAAAGACGGCATTTCTGATGGAGTTCGTAAAGAGTATAAAGAGGCTATAGAAAAGAATAAAAACTGTTACTACATTATCTGCAATCATGATGATGCTCCTAAAACGGAGATACAGGAGAAGCTAGAATCATCTGCTATTGATAAACCAAGATTTAAGGCAATTAAAGAATTTGAAAAAGCTGCAGAGGTTGCCTATAAATCGGTAATGTCGGATCTTATCTTTCATTATCAGTTTGAAGATGAAAAGCAGAAGAAAAATGCACCTTCAGAAAACATTTTGGATGCTTCTAATAGTATTAATTCCTTCAGTGTAGTTAATACAGCGAGCCTTGAAGTATTTGAAAGTGAAAATGAATCTGATTTATCTGATGAGCAGGTCTCGGAAACTCAAGCTGTTTCATTGAGAGGTTATTTTAATGGGGATAAAGCAACCTGTAAAGCAGATATAACCGCTAAATCAGAAAAAGCTTCTGAAGTAGTTGATGAAAATCAGAGTCCAAAGGTCAGGCAGGATAGTAGGCATAGTAAAAATCATAAGACATATAATTTCCATTTTGATAAGAGGTTTTATGATGCGCCGAAGGAACTGGCAACATATTTATATGACTGCATGGTTTTAGGTGGACCAAGGGCTTTTGAATCTAAAAATGCTAACAAGACTAGAACTACACCGATTGTTGCAGATACACTGCAATTCTTGTCAACATTAATCGGTAGATCTGCGTTTGAAAATGATTCTTTTGATAATTTGACAAATCTTATTATTGATAAGCAGGATACTCTTCTAAAGCCTATTGTTGCTCAGAGGTTATTTGCAATAAAGTCTTATCATTATGGTAACGTGCAAGATGCAATAGATCATATACATAGGGCTTTAGACATTGCCATCGAGATCAACAAAGCTGTTGATTTTGCAGATTCTGATAAATCCTTGGAATCTAAAGATCCACAAATTATGGCCGAAAAAGACAAGTCTAGTAGTATACCTGAATGGATTTTAAATGATATTGCGCTCGATCTTCGAAATATGATCTCCATCAATGCCAAAATTGAAAATAATCTTGAATTGGGATTCGGTATTGGAAATGAAGGTCAGCAAATTTTAGATGATTCGTCTGAAACTGTTTATTACCCTTTGATTGATCGAAATGAAAATTATTTTTATGAAAAGATAATTGAACGGTATGAAAAGAACTACCTTCAATCCCCGTATACAGTCATATTTGGCAGCTCTTTCGATCATGTCTTTAAATTTATAGCAGATATTTATTGGATTGCTTTATTAAACGGTTCATTTACTCAGGTAGAAATTACGAGTCAGCGGCTAATCACAGCGCTTAGAATGCTTGTTAATACATATGATGATCATCTCCCAGTAGTTGAACTCTTCAGATTGATACTAATAAGAAACGAAAAAATTAAAGAGAATATAGGTGACATCTTAAGAACTTATCATGGGGATACCGATATTCTGAATGCTCAAGAGGCAAAATCAATTTTTCAGAGTATTGAATGGATGCCAATAGATATCTTACGAAATCAAGCTGAGTTCGAATTTGTAGCAAATTTTTCCTGTTACTGTGATGATGAGCTATTCAAAAAATGCATAATTCGGCCTTTAGATAATACTTTGAGCTGGGCAAAAAACCCCAAACGAATTTACCTGAACGACGAAGATAAGTTTAGATTTTATGATGGCTTAATCAATCGTGGGTTGCCTGGTAAGATGGTTGATTTTGCCCTTACACTTTTTGAAAATACTAAAGCACTGGAAACACTGACTGCTTTGAAAAGAGATGTTTGCAAGCATCTCAGAAATATTGACTATAGTCAAATAGATAAGACAAAGGTTGACAAACTTTTAAATGAACTTATACCAATGTTTTCATTAGATGATAGTGTGGATAATGTTGATATAGATAACAATATAGTTGAAGGAGAAACTGAGCATACTGGAGCTGAATCGGAAAAAAATGACAAGTCAACCAGCTTTCACAGATCTCTAACGATAGAGCTTAAGGATAATCAATACCTTATTGGTGTACTTATCCAGATAGCACTTTCAGCACCAGAGTATAAGGAACGAATCAAGGATGTAATTAAAGTCGCACCTGCAGAGTATGTAGAATCATTCAACCTTGAAATAGATGTATCCGAATATAAAAATGATAAATCAATTGACATTTACAAATATATAAAATCATATCTTGATGCTGGACATGCTAATGCTAAGGCGGCAAAGAATGGTACACTTACAGAAGGTGTAAATTACTATGAGGTGATTCGAAACATTATCGAGAGTACTAATGTAGAACTGACTAATGCTCAGGTTGAAGAGATTATCAAGTATGCGTTAACTTTCTTAAGTGTCACAAAGCAACGTGTGGGTCAGAGAGTAACTTGTTGTGAAGTGCTTTCGTTGTTAATTTGCAGATATAAAAAAGCTTTTGATTGGAAATCCCTATCACGGCTGTTATATGAGAAGAAAAATGAGCTCACTGAAGCGGAGAGTGATTTCTTTTTTCATGATTCTCCCATTCAATTACAGTGTGCTTATATCATGCTGCTTACATTTGGTGGATATGCTGGAAATGATGTGCTAATCAGTATACTATCTTCGATTGGAAACGAACAGGAATATGTCAGAATACGTTGTCTTGAAATACTGACTGAAAATTTAAAAATTGACAATGGTGGGAAATTGAGGAAAGCCGTTGTTAATACTATTAGTACATTTACTTTATTCTCATCTGGAACTCATGAGCGGGATACTAAGTACAATTGTGTGAAGTGCTTGATTGAACTTACTCGATATGCAGAGACAAAAGATATTGCACTTCGTCAGCTTATGCTCTTTATGGATAGTGGGATGGCAGAAATAAGACTTGCTACAGTTGCCAGGGTTAAGGATTCAAAGTTTAAGCATAATCCTTATGTTGATGCAATTATGGGTAAAGCAAGAGTGGATCACCATTACTTGGTGAGAAAGGCTGTAGAATCTGCAGATTAGTAAGGCGACAGTGGCGAGAGTTTTAAATTTCACGTGTTCTGTAATGATAAAAGGATAGAATAGTATAAGTAATATAGTAAAGCCAAGATAAAGGATAAGCAGATTAATGGCATACAGAAATAAGGTATATGTAAGTTTTGACGCTGACTCAGATATTAATTATTATCGTTTGATGCGGGCGTGGACACAGAATGACAATACAAATTTTAATTTTTATGATGCTCACGATGTGAATAATAATTATGATAAGTCAGAAGCATCGATTAAAGCATCTCTTGAAGAACGATTCAGGAACTCTAAAGTGTTTGTGCTTTTAGTAGGCGAACATACAAGATTTCTATATAAGTATGTTCGTTGGGAAATAGAACAGGCGATAAGAAGAGAACTTCCAATTATAGTTGTAAATATTAATGGTATGAGGCAAATGGATGAGGAGAGGTGTCCAGCCATAGTTAGGAATCAGCTCGCTGTACATATCTCATTTAATGAAAAAATACTTCAGTTTGCCTTAGAAAACTGGCCGGATGAGGACGCAAGATATAGGCGAGAAGATAAAATAGGACCATTCCAATATAACTATGATGTATATCGAAGGCTTGGATTATAATATTATCATTGCATATGAATTGGCTTAAGGACAGGGTAAGGGTATTAAAAAATACATTTGGATCTAAAAAGAAGATGTGGGGATATTTTGTAAATATCGCCGCAGTTTTTGGTGCTATTTCAGGAATTGTTGACATTTTACAATTCTTATTTCCAAAAGTGGATTTTGGTATATCCTTTATATGTGGAGGCTTAATTCTCGCAGGAATCATTATCATTCCATATTTCTGGTATCGGAAACCACTAAACTGGGTTCGTACTCTAACTGATTCTGATATCAAAATTCAGCTTATTGTGCGGGATATTTTCAAAACAAAGGCCGATGCCTTTGTGATTCCTACATGTACCACGTTTGATACTACTCTAGAAAATGAGTTTATAAGTGTCCATAGTGTTCAAGGACAATTCGAAGAAAAGTTTTTCAATAATAACATTAACGAGTTGGATTGTAAGATTGAAGATGGTCTAGAGGGGAAAAGTTGTACTGAACTGCACAGAATACATACTAAAAGCAATCGTTATCCAGTGGGAACGGTTAGCGCTATTACTGTAAATAGGGATAGGTATTACTTTACTGCAATAGCGGATGTTAATGAAAATGGAGTCCCAGAAAATGCTACAGTAGCAAACATATCTAGAGCCATTAGTGGCGTGTGGAAAGAAATTCGGTTATGTGGCCATAACGAATCGTTAGCAATCCCTCTGATTGGCACAGGAAAAGCCGGTATTCCAGATGCAAAAGTCGAGGATGTTATAAAAATGACTATTGATAGTTTTATAACAGATACAAGGAATAACACTAGACAGGCTACAAATGAGCTCATTATCTGTATTCATCCTAAGGATTTCGATAAGATAAAAAATATTGATGAAATGGTTAACTATCTTGATTACAGTTGCAGGTTTAGGTAAAACACTTAATGTTAACTTAAAAAAAAGGATGTTTCCATATTCTTTTTTGGAAGGTATTACCATATAAAGTCCCTATTGCGGCGCAGACAATGCTAGCTCTTATGTCTGATATGGAAGGTGCTGATGTAAATTATGTGTTCGATGATTCACCCAATATAAGAATGCAAAATATGCATAAGAATGCAAAATATGCATCTATGTGTTTTTCCACTAAGTGACTGTTCAGTGGTCATGGCATTTTATCACAAGCGTGATAGATATTATAAAGGGTTACTTCATCAATTTCATTCTATTACAGATGGTAAAAAGCTGAAGTACCTAAATTGGCTTACTTTCCGTTTGAACCAAGTCACGCCGCGGAGGAGGTGGTATATGCGTTTTTACTATCACTTATCAATATTTTTATTCTGATGAATGCAGCTGGATTCGCAAATGAAAACTTCATCAAAAAGTATCAGGGCATGACCTTCAGGCCGCCTTCATTCAGGCGACCTCGAGGGGAATTATTCATTCCGCTGAGGATTGTTCATTGTCCGGTAAGGATTGCCGGGATAGACGGTGCTGCGCAGCATGTGTATGAGATTCAGACAGAATGTCTTACGGCAGTTGGTCAGGTATACGGAATAACGGATGCGGTTGAAATGTGATGGCAGTACATGCTTGAGAAACCGTCTTATGAATTCCATGCCGCTGACAGTCATGGCATATCTGTCTGAGCGGTTCTTGCTGCGTGAGATGTATATGTTTTCTGTGCTCATGTGGATATCTCCACAGTGCAGACGGCACAGCTCACTTACATCTGGTGTCTTTAGTATCAGAAATCTGCGGGAGGTGCGTTACTGTTCATGACCTAACCTGCTCAAGTTTGTAGTCTGTAAGGTGCACGTCAAGTGCACCTTTTCTCATACAATCCACATAGTGCCTATTAAATGCA
>ONBW01000069.1 GCA_900316165.1 uncultured Lachnospiraceae bacterium
GCCAGGAATAGACATAACCCTGTTTCTCTGATATTTCTCAAGTTTGGATAAGCTCAGTCTGAGCCGATTTTGTTAATATGATTTACTGTGAATGGTAACCTTCGGATTGGTTATCTGTGACTTTCCAACATGGAATTCCTTTAGAGTGATTGCGGCTGTTGCTTTCGCCGTGGGATTTCTTTAAAGTGGTTGGCGGCTGTTGCCTTCCACCTGTTCAATTACCCGATGAAATGTACTTGGATAACTCGCCTGCCAGGCTGCGGATATTTCTGGTCTGGATTATTACCTGTCCGCTGCCCATGAATCTGTTTACAAGTCCCTCACCTGTCGTAAATCCAAACATGCCTGATGCTATCTCAATCTTATAATCAAGACCTGCGTCCCAGGCTACCACATGGTCGTTATCGATGACGAGCGGCTTGTCCGGTGTCACATCGAGAGTGATAAGGCTTCCAAATGAGTTGATCAGAATATCTCCGCTTCCGGATGTCTCCATTACGAAAAGTCCGCCTGTTCCTCCAAAAATTGCTCTCGAAAGCTTCTGCGCGACGATATTATATGTAACCGATGGAGCGCAGGCGAGAAATGCTCCTGTATTCAGTCTGTACTGTCTCTGTCCGACCGAAAGCTTGCTGATCTGTCCTGGTACTGCTGGAGCGATGCCAAGAACCGCATCGTCCATCGTGGCGTTCGCCTGAGTAATGAACATGCTCTCACCACCAGCAATGCTGCGTCCTATCGCACCTAAGAGTCCTCCGTGTGAATTCAGCTTTCCCTGCAGATCGATGCCATACATATACGCCATCGAGCCCCTCTCGATCATAAGAGACTCCCCTGCATTCATGCGGAACTCTACAATCGGTGTGTCACTGTCACCTAATACCTGATATCTCATAATATGTCTTCCTCTCTTTCTGAAATAACTTGTTCTCTAAAAAATGAAAGTTCTTCTTTTATTCTAAATGTTGGGATTATGAATAGCAAGTCGTTTTTTTTAATTCTGATGTGTAGTTATAGCCCGCGTCTGCTCTTTCAGCATTAGAAAGTCTCCCATGTCAAAAGTAAAAAAATAAAAGGAAATAAGGCGATTTTTTAAAAAACACTTGACAGTTAGTGCCCATTATAGTAAACTACACAAGTCGGTAAAAAAACCGTAAGCTGGCGTGGCACAGTAGGTAGCGCACCTCATTGGTAGTGAGGAGGTCACCGGTCCGATTCCGGTCGCTAGCTTTGCGCGTATTAATTGAGCGGTGCAAATGGAAAGAGCCATTATGGCTGCAAGCTTGCTTGCACAGCCATTGATGGCTCTTTTATTTTTCTCGCAAAAACGCGCGCGAATACTTTTATTTTTTAAGGAAAAAGAATGAAGAAATTACCATTTACCACAAAGGAGAAGCTCGAAGAAATCGCAGCGAAATACCCGACGCCGTTTCACATCTATGATGAGAAGGGCATCCGCGAAAACGCCGCGAAGGTTAAGGAAGCATTTGCCTGGAACAAGGGCTACAGAGAATATTTTGCCGTTAAGGCAACTCCGAACCCTTTCCTTATGGATATTCTCCATGAGTACGGCTGCGGAGCTGACTGCTCATCTCTTACAGAGCTGATGCTTTCAGATGCGGTTGGACTCAAGGGCCACGAGATCATGTTCTCATCAAATGATACTCCGGACGAGGAGTTTCAGAAGGCTGCTGAGCTTGGTGCTATCATAAATCTCGACGACATCACACATATCGATGCCTGCCTGCGCGCATTAGGTGGCAAGCTTCCAGAGACTATGTGCTGCCGCTATAATCCGGGCGGTGTCTACACCCTTTCAAACGGCATCATGGACAATCCTGGTGACGCAAAGTATGGCATGACTCACGACCAGCTGATCGACGCTTACAAGCGTCTTCGCGACCTTGGCGTAAAGCACTTCGGACTTCATGCATTTCTGGTAAGCAACACTGTTACAAACGACTACTATCCGGAGCTTTCAAAAACTCTTTTCGAGCTCGCTGTTGAGATCAAGGAAAAGCTTGGCATCTCGCTCGAGTTCATCAACCTCTCAGGTGGTGTCGGAATCGCATATCAGCCAGATCAGACTCCGAATGATATCACTATCATCGGCGAGAAGGTCCACAGGGTCTATGACGAGATCTTAGTTCCGGCAGGACTTGGCGATGTGGCTTTATATACTGAGATGGGACGTTTCATGATGGGCCCTTACGGCGCTCTCGTCACTAGAGTCCTTCACGAAAAGAAGACCTACAAGGATTACATCGGCGTTGACGCGTGCGCAGCAAACCTTATGCGTCCGGCTATGTACGGTGCTTACCATCACATCACTGTTATGGGCAAAGAGGACGCACCTTGCGACCACACCTACGACGTGACTGGTTCGCTCTGCGAGAACAATGACAAGTTCGCTGTTGACCGCAAGCTTCCTGAAATCGAGCGCGGCGACCTGCTCTTCATACACGACACTGGTGCCCATGGCTTTTCGATGGGCTACAACTACAACGGACGTCTCTGGAGCTCAGAAATCCTGCTTCACACGGACGGCAGCTTCGAGCTGATAAGACGCGCTGAGGAGCCGAAGGATTACTTTGCTACGTTCGACTGCTTCCCGATCTGGGAGAAGCTTAAGAAAGAGTTCTAAGGAATTCTTTCTTTGAAAAATAAAAGCTTTTGATGAGTCCTTCAATAATACAGGCTCTGATGATTTAAACAATTAAATAAGCAGGATACTGTGCCGGCATTACGCCTGGCACAGCATCCGTTTTAATATGCAGGAGTGGCGGAATGGCAGACGCGACAGACTCAAAATCTGTTATGGGCGACCATGTGTGGGTTCGAGCCCCATCTCCTGTATTTTTTATGCCTTAAATCCGATGGCATGGTCTAAAACACTATGCTGCATCTCCATAATTCCTGACCTTTTTCTGGCTTTGTTGAGCTTCCTCCTGTTCCAGCTCAGACCAATGCCGATAGTGGATCATCTACTGAAGAATGCAATAAACCAGAAGGCTCCTCAATCCGTGCTGCTTCCTTCTTCTAAAAGTATCATATCCGGCCGCCTCTGTTTCAAAAGAAGAAGTACTTCCGTGCCGGAAAATGCCCTTTGCACCTCATACCCTATATGGTATTGATTTTGTCGTGCATAGGCGATGAAATAATTACAAGCAATGGAGAGAGCTGCATTGTTCCTCAATGGTTTCCTGAATTCGTATGGATTTTTCTTTGCTGATTCCTGCGAGGTCGGCTGCTTTGTCAAAGTCTGCCTTGGAAGGGTGAATTCCATCACCGAATAATGCTGTCATGTGTTCATCGCCAAATGAATCCGCATAAGTCAGGTCATAAGCAGGAGCCAGGCTCCACTGATTTTTGTCTTCGTGATATAGAAAAGCAAAGTTTTTCGCATGGTCGTCTGTATTATGTGATGCAAAATTAAAGCACATCACCTTAAAAATCTGTTCCAAATCATCATTATTCTGATTAGTCATTATGCCGGTTAGTTTTATAAGGCTTGAATAATCCAGGCATGGAATCCGATATGAGCACTCTAAAAGTCCACTAACAGATACCATATGGATTTTTTGATCATCGGTTCTGTCAAAACGTTTCGTGGCAAAAAAACCTGGGCACAAACTGCTTGGAATCAACCGCACTTCCGGTGTACGAATGCCACATTTTTGAGCGCATAAAGAATAATTGTATTCTATTTTCCCTACTTTGTTTCTTAGCCGTCCATCACCACTGCAAGGAAATTTTACAATCCATTCGCTCCCGTCATCTGCCTGCCAGTTTACTTTTGGACGGGCTCCTCCTGATGCACCACCAACTTGGAATATCTCATCGAGTGATTCGTTCGAACGGTCTGAATAGATATTTTCGCAGGCTTTGCAGAGCGTATCCAAGTCTTCGGATTCAATCTGCTCAGTGATAGACAGGTCTGGTTGGTATTCCAAGGCTCCACGTCCGGTGTTTCCTATCATAGCAAGTCTTGTCAGTTGAGTGATTGATTCAGGAGAGATATTCTTGGAACTAAGCATTCTGTCCATCAAAAGTCTTCCCCATCCATCTGGTTGAGAATCATCAAATACACCGAATAGACCGCTGAATGGATCTGGTTTCGATGTAAAAATCCTGTTTTCAAGAGGAAGAGAGAGCGGGCTTATAGAGAAACCGTTACGAAGCCACTCTTTACTGTACTGAAATCCACAGATTAAATCTGTCGATTGTTGTAGTGTGCCCACCAGATCTCCGTGATAGTATACGTGAACTCTTTCGATATTTTTCATTTGTGGCTCCTTTTCTTTCTGTCCAGCTCTTTCTGCATCTGATCGAGACTATGGTAGGTTGGTTGTTTCATAACCTCATCTAGATCGTTCAGATATCCGATTGCAGCCAGCAGCTTACAGAAAGATGTCAGAGAAATCTCACCTGTCTGCTCGAAACGCTTTATGCTGCCGAGGGATACACCGGATTTCTTGGCAATCGCCTGCTGTGAATAACCGCATTCTTTTCGTCTCTCACGAAACCTGTCACGAAGTTTCCAGCGCATCTCACTTGGCATTAAGTAAGCATCCAGATTTATCATGTATCCTCCTGATTGTTTGCAGCATTATAGCTAATATATTATCTAAAAACGCAGAAAAAGTCAAGTTTTGGATAATATATTGGCTAGTATTTAAAGATGACTTTGACAGAGTATTTTGGTCTCGCCGTGGAAGGATACAACCCTTATTTGGTGGTTTCAATATAGAGCAGTTTCGCCGTAGAAAAATACAGCTTCTCTTCAGGATTTTCAAAATTTATATTGGCATTTTTTCTGGGCTGTTCTCTGAGGAACTGATACATTGCTACCACAATTTCATCCTTGGATGAAAAATGCTTATCTTGTAATTATATTCTATTTCATGTAAAATACATTAATCACTCTGGTTTTTATATGAATTACTGACATTGAGGAGGATTAATAATGGGTGTAGTATTTTTCCTTTTTCTTTTCCCGTTACTTATTGTGATATACGGATTTCAGGTAGTAATTTCAGTGATACCGTACATTATGATCGGATGTTCACTGTTCTGGCTATGTGTCGGACTTATTGTAAGGCATATCCTGAGAAAGCATGGCCTTTCAGAGAAGTACTTAAACCATAAGGAAAAATGGGTTCGTGTGCTTGCAGACGTGATAAAATGGCTTATAAGGCTCGATATCTACGGGAATCTGGTGCTGATCGTAATAGGAGTCATTCTTGCGATAGTTCTACTGGTACAGGGAATCACACCATTGTTGATTGGACAGTAAGAATATATTTGTAAGGATTAGAGTATTATCAAAATCTACCATCTGTCGTATGTCCATGCTCAATATCCCGGAGACCCTTGTTTACAAATGTATGATCTGTACCTTGGTGGAAGATATAGCGTGTATAGGTTCACGGTGTCAGGCACTGTGAACTGATCACCCAATGTGTGTAAACCTTTTACCATGTTGTAGCCAACATCTGAGATGGTGTCTTTATGCCATCACCATTCATCAAAATAATCGTAATCCAGATTCTCCTCTATCTCACCCTTCGCCTTGATCACTCCGTAGGTCACATCCTCACCTTCTATGATTTTTTGCACAGTGATCTGGAATTGCCAATCATCAGCAAAATCCTTGTGGAAGAGGAACTTCTGTCCTACGCTTAAATTCAGTGTTGAGATTTTTTTATGTATGTCTTTGCTTTCTGATTCTATGCATGCTGACCAGTTTCGACTATACGCCTTATTGTCCATGCAGAATTCAAACAGATACGTCTGTTGAAATCCAAATGCTGCCAATATGCTCTCGGCCAGATCAGCCAACGTAGAATTCGGGCTGATGTTCATCACCCGATATACTTCTCGTCCTCTTCCCCTCGGATATATTTTCAGTGTGTATGCGGCCTTTTTCTTTCCGGCTCTTCTTGCGGAAGCGCCATTCGTGTTTTTCTGCCTGGCTGCAGCTCTTGAAGAATTCTCCGGATCACTGTCAAGGCTCTTTATGATCCTGCCTTCACTCTTTGCTTTCAGGTATGTCTCTTTGAGCATAGACTTCACTCCACCGCCAAAGAAAACATTCTTCCTGGCGTTCAGGCCATCAGTGATGATGACTCCCTTGAACGGGATGAGGGTAGACGTGACTAAAACAGGAAGATCGACACCCCAGAAATCCTCCTCCAGATCCTCACTGATCCCACTGACCATGAAAACCTGATCATTTTCTCCAATAAAAGCTGACCCGGACTTCAGATGTCTTTCGATAAAAAAGTCTCCTGTTATATGCTTCTTCCAACCTCTGAGAATCTCAGCCTCTTCTTCATCGAGATCTGAACTCTCCTGGAGGAAACTGTCTATCAGACTATCATTCTCCCAGAGGCATTGAGCCACTTTTGCTACCAGATTCGGGTCAAGCTCTGTCGCGCCATACATTTTTCCAAGCTCTGGCACGACCTGCTTCTTTTCGTTGACATAATCCAGAATTCGGAAAAAGATCTTATAGAATAGCCTAGTGTCATCTTCACTTAAATGCATGGGATTCTCCTTTTTCGCTGTCTATCGATGCTTCTCTCACTGCAACATTATATCCTGTATAGCACACCTCTGCAAGAAAGAAATCCAAAGACAATATAACTGTGAATAGTAACAGTACGACAACAGATATACATATTCCTAAAGTATAATGTTGAAAAACAATACGATGATAAAAGGTGATGCGAAGGATTGGCTTGAAACATTTTACGGATATTATAAGTATAGCGATGGACATGGAAAATTATCGGTTTACCTGTATCTGGCACGATCTCATGGTCTCAAGCGCTGCCATATGCTTTTCCGGTGTAACTCCAGCACAGCCGGAAGAATCTACTGAAATCCTGACCTCCGGTATAATTGCCTTAAGAAGCAGCGCGTTTGACACTACACAGATATCTGTACAGAGCCCGACCAGCTCGATCTCAATCGGTTCCTCCTCATTCATCTTCCTGGCCGTTTCTGCCAGCTTTACGGAGCCAAATGTCGGCTTGTCAAAAATATGATCCTCAGGGATCAGCTCTGATATCTCATCCCTTATCTGCCATCCAGGTGTCCCTTTGATGCAGTGTTCTACCGGAAGATATCTTCCTTCCTGAGTATCCAGATAGTCTGCCGGATGTGTATCTCTTGTGGCATATACATCCTGAGACGGATATTCTTATATTTTTTCAATAACAGCTGGAACTATCGCCTCGGCTTCCTTCGTGCCAAGCGAACCATCAATAAAATCATTCTGCATGTATATGTTGGCGATTATAGGTGAGCATACCGAACCCTGACCTGAGCCTTCTTCTGTTTCTTCGTAGGTATAGTTCCTCTTTTTTATTGTTTTCAGATCAACTGGCAAAGCAATATCAACCACACGCAACTGACGTGATATACACAGTAGCCTAAATATCAGATTGAAGCGTGGTTACCGTAAATACCGCTGGCAGAAATCGGCTGGTGGCATAATGTCCGGTTCTTCAGGGAAGTGTTTTAGATTTCCTGTGATTAGGATCGCGTGACAGTACTTAGCAACTTCATAGAATTTTTTATCATCTGCATCTCGTTCAAAGACAACGTCATCGATGGGCGGAGCGATGACAGAGATTCCGTTTTTTACAAGAGGATCAAGAATACTTTCGATTTCCCATTCTTCAAACTTAAGCTTTGGATAATGGAGAACACGATTGTATTCATCCAAGATCCTGTAGTCATAGCAGATGGTAAACTGTCTTGCAAAAGCTGCGGCTAATATGTCTGTGGCATTCCTTTCGGGTGACCACAGGGCAGAGACAAGTATATTGGTATCGAGGACGATATTCATAAAGCTGGTCCTCCTTTACTTTGCATCTGCCTGCTTAAGTGTGGCTGACGTTTTCATTCCGGACTGATCGGAAGAGGGAGCTGTCGCTCTTACTTCACCGATAATGTCATTGATCTCATCATTAGACATATAACCTTCTTTAGCTGCTTTTTGACGCATACTATTGAGAGCAATCATTGCTTTAGCCTGACGTACAGCTTGGACTGTTTCGTCAAAATAGCCTTCTGGAATATCGATCACGATGGCAGAAGGTTTACCGTTATTGGTAAGAACGACTTCATCGCCGTTGTCGAGATTAGACCACATGGTTTTGGATTCAGTTCTTAAATCGCGCATAGAGTAGAAATGCATAATGGTTACCTCCTTTTATGGGATTTAAAAATGCTTTTAGGAAGTGCGTGATGATTACCAACACTTCTTGATGCCTTTATGGTACACGATTAAGTCCAAAAAGTCAACAGGAGGGGCTCTTTGAGCCAAAGGATGATTTTTTGAGTTACAGTTCACGGGTAATGTAAATTGATCTCTTACAGCAAATCATAACCATAAAACAGCATAAAAAATGACCTATTCAAAGTGCCAAAAAGTTTGATT
>ONBW01000011.1 GCA_900316165.1 uncultured Lachnospiraceae bacterium
TCTTTTTTTATGCTTCAAGAAAGAGAGGAATTAAACTCAAATGAAGAAAAATTCATTTAAGAGATTTTTAGCCGTAACACTTGCTGCAGCAACTGCACTGACATTTGCTCCAGTAAGTACACTCGGACTTACCGGTGTTGTTGAGGCACAGGCTGCTACAGGAGATTTATCTACAACTGAAAACAGCGGGACTACATTTACTGACGGAGATGTCAAAGTTCTGTCCGGCAAAGCACAGACGACCACGCCAGTTTATGGATATTTTGATGTGCAAGGGAGCACCACCAATGATGTGAAGATAGCTGTTTCAGATCTTCCAGATGGAGTAACTGTTCAAACAAAAGGTTCAGATGGAAAATGGGCTAATACAACTAGTCCTATTACTATTGAAAAACAGAGTAGTTCAGCTTCTGATGTAGAGTATAGGTTTGCAGTAGAAAAAGCTGCGAGTGGAACAGCTACTGTAAAGACTGTAGATAATACAACAACTGCTACAGCAAAAGTAGTATTTAACGTTACCGGTCCTGCTACAAAAGCTACATTTACAAATTCTGCGAAGAAAGCACTTTCAGATGCTGATACAACAGTATATGTAGATAAAGCTGGTACAGGCTTCCTTGATGCCGATGGCAATGCTGTAACAAAGATTGATGTAACTGCAACTCCTACAGGAGGAGATATTGCTGATCTTGGGCCAGTTTCTTCCGATATAGATGTGGCTACAGTTTCTTATACATCGTCTACAGGCGTAATAGAAGTTACTCCAAAGAAGGCTGGCGTAGCAACTATCAATGTTTACCCTGATAGTGACGCTAAAACTGCTGAGGCACCAGTAATTGGAAGCTTCAAGGTTTATGTAAAGACTGTAAAGACTGATTCTTTAAAGGCTGCTGACCTTGTAAATAGCGGTGCTGACCAGAACTTTACTTACACTCTTGTTGATGCTATAGACGCAGACAAATTAGTAATTCTTGATTCAAATGGTAAGGATGTAAGCGATGAATTCATTTACAACGATTCATCACTTGAGACTATCGGTAAGATTTCTGTAAAGACCAGTGCTGCAGACAAGGGAACTTACACAGCAGAGATTTTTTCAGCAACTGGAAAGGTTCTTGCTAAGGATACTTTCGAAGTAACCGGCTCAAGCAGCTCAGACAGTTCAAAATCTTATTTAGACGGTGATACTATCAATGCAGCTCCACAGGATAACCTTATCCTCACAGATAAGACTACTTACAATCTTGTAGATAACGTTACTATTTCTTATGGTAATATAGTTTATCCTGCAAGCCAGCTTACATGGTATCTGACAAAGAATCTTACTTCTTATAAAGTTGGTGATGAGATCAAGGATCTTGCAAAGAAATCAGATGCAAATGTTTCTCTTGGATCTGCTGAAGGTGATTTAAAGGCAGGAAAGGGTGTCCTTACTCTTACTGTAAATGGTGCCAAGGAAGCAGCTGACAAACTTACACCTGCAACTGATCAGTATTATATCGCTGCTACAGCAAGCATCAATGGTAAGACAACACTTGTTTACCTTGATTCAAACGCATTCAAAGCTGCCGCTGTTACTGGTAAGACTCAGGTAGTGAACGCTTCTATCTCTGCTTCTTCATCAAAGAATGTAGATAACAATTCATTCCTTGACGGCCAGAGAATCTATAATCCTAGCCAGGAGAATTATTATCTGAAAGCTGCTGATTTCGATCTTACTGGAACAGAAGCTACAGATAAGAACATCTTTGATGTAGATCTTACAGATGCTAACAAGGATGGCTACAATGTACTCAAGGGAAGCTCTATAAATGGTGCTACTTCAAACCTTGCTAACGGAGTTTACTATGAGACCGTTTATCAGAAGTACAACACAAACAACGTAATCAAGCTTGTGGTTGCTGTTTCTATAAACGCCGGTCCTAAGGGTCATGTATCTGATGGAGCTTATGTATATGCCGCTACAGATGGCACAGAGGTACCAGAGGATGCAACTCTTTACATGGATCTGAAGCAGAATAAGACATTCTCTATCCCAGATCACTTTACAGCTGATACTGCAAACACTTCACTCAGCTACGATACGAACAGTGCCAACGTTAAGGTTGACAAGGGTGTTATCACAGCCGTAAGCGAGGGTACCTGCGATGTTAAAGTAACTCCTACTGCAAATGGTGTAGATGGAACTCCGCTTATTATTCATGTTCAGGTTAACGCTAATCCGTTCAACACATTCTCAGTTAACGAGGAGAAGAATGTTGATGATAAGGCAACTGTACTTAACGAGAAGGACTTCAAGGACAACCTGGTAGATACAGAGGCACAGCTTGTTACAAAGAAGATCGATTATGTCGAGGTATTTGTAACAGGAAATGAGACTCAGAATGTTACCGAGACTCCTGTAGTTACACCAGCATCTAAGACTAACATCACATACAGCTTCTACAAGGATTATAGTGGTAATGGTCTTACAATCGATCCTAAGACAGGAAAGATCACTATCGACTATACAAAGATCAAAGATGGTACAGCTGAGAAGTATGGTCAGAACCTTTATGCTGTAAAGGTTGTAGCTAATTCTACATCTGACGCTGCTCAGACTACTGGATACTTCTATGTAGTAGTTGATTACCCAGATCAGAAGATCTCAGGAATCGTAACAGATCAGGATTATATCGTTGGTACATGCGCTAAGGATGAAGCACATGCTACTGCTGTAGACCTTTATAAAGAAGAATCAGGAAAGTCAGCATCTAAGTTCATGGCTATCCAGTCTAATAAGACTTATGATTTCGTTGGAAAGCCACTTTATGATAAGGATTCCATCAAGTCATTTGAGACTTCATTAGGAACAAATGCTGGTTCTATTGTCAGAGCATATACAGCTGACAAGACTATGCATGTACTTGCATACAATGATCAGGTTGCTGCTGAGAAGTTAGGTTACACAGCTGTAATCGCTTCATTCAAGTCAGCCGCTGCTGATGACAACTACGTATCAAAGATCGTCAATAAGGAGACCGGTGAGGTTCTTTACGATCATACAGTAAATGCTGGAGATACAGCTAGAGAGCTTAAGATCGACAAGACTACAACCATCCAGGTTACACTTGCTCATCCTGTAGCTTCTGCAGTATCAGGAAGTGCTGTACATCTTAGCATCGACAGAGTTGAGAATGATGGTCATATCTATAATCAGCAGCCTTATGTTACTGGTGTAGTAAACTCAAAGGAAGTTGATGTAGCTCTGTATCCTAACAATAAGGGTACTTCAGTTATTGAGTTAGGTCCTACTGGACATCTTACAAAGACAAACAGAACTGATATCCATCACAACTCTGTAAATGTTGCTGTTACTTACACTGGTGAGGCTTCAGCTGACGCTAAGAATCCAGCTCAGGTAAAGGGCGTTAAGGTATCTAATAAGAAGGGTGCAAAGGTTACTGTTAAGTTCAACAAGATAACCGCAAACTCAACTATGAGATACTACGTACAGAAGAAGGTTGGCAAGAAGGTTTCTGGAAAGTCAATCGGCTCAACCAAGACTACACTTTCTGTAAAGAAGGGCGCTACTGTTAAGGTACGTGTAAAGGCTTACTACTATGACGCTAACGGCGTTAAGCATGTAGGTAAGTACTCATCTTGGAAGACTCTTAAGACTGACAAGAAGTAATACCCAATCCTTCAAACACATCACAATTTGACATTTTTCATTTAGTGTTTAAAACTCAGGGCACCCTGTAAACGCCCTGAGGCTTAAATAGACACAGATCCCGACCGCATTATCCGGCAACCCCGGATATCTCCCATGCGGCCGGGATTTTTTAAAATGTTTACAAAAAAAAGGTAATACAATATGGAATATTTGGTAGTAAATGGACGAGAGCTCGTAGGCAAAGTGCCTTTCGTTAGGGATGATTTCTGGCCAAATGGTGAGTTTACTGAACAAGACTATGTGAAATTACTCCACATGCCCGAGACATATTTTAAGAATATATCTCAGAAAAAGGTAAGCATAGATGACAAGAGATATTACATACAAGCGCCTCAGAGCTATCTGGATATAGGAAAAGCTAACCATATAGACTTCATCACTGATGATAAGCCTATAATAAATGCATATTCTGTGTATATAGCAGAAAGTGTTAGCGTGAGACGTTGTAACGGAGGTTACGAATATGGCGGGATTAATGGTCGGCACCGTTTCGTAACAGCAAAAAAATATGGGCTCGACTTACTGGTATGTGTAACAGATTGACCTGAAAGGCTACTTTGATGAATAACAAGAATTAATTTCTAATTCTTCAATTAAAATAATTTGGCATTTACAAGTAGCTAGAATTTAGAATATAGAGGAGAAATAACTTTATGAAACCATTACTGCTTACAAAAGAAACAAAGAGAAATCATAACCAGAATGACCTTAAAAAGCCTTATACATATGATTACAATACTGATATGAATATGTATAACGGAAAGCTGTTTATTGAAGAGGCATCATTTAATGATAGAGAGCTGCTTACAAAAACAGAAGCGGATCGTGAAAGAGATGATGAAGAAACGTTTATAGATACTGAAACATCTGAAAATGCTGACAGAAAAACAACTGTAGCCTTTTTAGAGATGATTTCAAAGACCTTTGCTGATCGTGAAAGTGATGACGAAGATGATTCTTATTATTACAAATAAAGAGGATGTCACCGTCGATTATATAATTCGGCTTCTTGCGAAGGATGGCATCCCTTACTATAGGTTTAATACCGAGGATCTGTTTTCAAATGTAGATATTAGATTCATGATAGACGGGGATCAATTCATCCTGTTTGATAGAGCGAAAGAAGCTGTTATTGACTTAAATGATGTCAAATCAGTATATTTCAGAAGGCCTGGAATTCCTGACTTTAAGAATGTCGAAAATATATCTGAAGACGAGAGACGTTATTTGATCAGAGAGGCTTTGGCGGTTTTAGATGGTATATACAAGCGGCTGAGACATTGTTTTTGGATAAATGATGTTTTTAAGATTCGTGAAGCGGAGAACAAAATTTTCCAGCTTGAATTTGCTAAAATGATTGGATTTAAAATTCCAAAGACAATTCTGTCAAATGATGCTGATTTCGTAAAAGATGTTTTTAAGGATAGTAATTGTACTGACCTTGTAATTAAAGCAGTGAAATCAGGTAATGTTAATCCGAGGAAGGCAGAAACTATTATTTTTACATCAGATATATGCCTGGACGAAATCTCTGATAGTAATATCAAAGATTTTCCAGCGTATATTCAAGAGAAGGTAGAAAAGAAATCTGACCTTAGAAGTATTGTAGTTGGGGATCAGGTATTTACTGCTGAGATCATATCACAGGGTGATGACACTGCAAAAACTGACTGGCGAAAAAGTTCAAATCTTCTTGAACACCGAGTGTTTGAGCTTCCTGAAGATGTAAAACGGAAGTGTATTGCTATCACAAAAAGACTAGGGTTGGTATATTCTGCGATTGATTTTGCCCTTGATAAAAATGATGAATGCATATTTTTAGAATGCAATCCAAATGGACAATGGGCTTGGATAGAAAATCGTTTGAAGCTTCATATCAGCAATCGTATTGAGGAGTTACTAGTGGATGGCAGGATTATTTAAAGAAATCAGAGAATTTTTCTGGCCTGTTTTAGAGGGGGATGCTTCATCGCCCAAAGAACTTGAAACTAAAGAGATAATATGTTCTAATAAAGAGCTGGATGATTTAATAAGGATTGCAAAGGATTATGAGGCGTCGGAGAATGAAAGAAGGAAGGAAATTGAATCCAAGGCATCTGTATTCATAGGCACCTTTGCTGTAGCGACAACCATTATTCTGAGCCTGGCTAAAGATTTTTTAAAGCAGAATACTCCAAGATACTTTTATCTGAATGTTATATTGATAGTTGCAATTATACTGTATCTATCCATGGCGATAATATACTCTGTTAAATGCCTGTCCAAACGTAATTTTTATATGCTTGGCTTCCCCATGTATCTGGTTTCAGATATCGATAAAAACCAAAAAAAGAAATTGGTTCTTTTAAACCTGGTAAATGATGTCAAGAAAAATCAAAATGTGATCAATGACAAACTGGATTATATGGGGATGGCACAGGAATACTTCAAGAGAGCTGTTATCAGCGTTGTCATACTGACTATACTGCTGACAGTGGAAGCGATTGCTGACTCAGTTGCAAAGCAAAAAGCTCTTATCAGCGTTAGTATGTTAAAGGACATAGTTTTCTGTGTACTAATAATTTTGCTGTTTGCCTGTGAGATAATGATTAACAAAAAAGTGGATAATTACCATATGTCTGACAAGAGACAATAGCAGTAGATTGGCCAGAGGGTATTAGTGATGCTACCCTAACGAGTAGCATTTTGACTCAACAGAGGCTACAAGCAAGTCTGTATAAAATACAAGGCTACAGCTGGATTATTTACGGACAGATGTCGTCAAGTCATAAAACTGCATGTCAAATGTCTGGGATATTTACGTACAAGAACCCAGTAAATTTGTTGTGTGGCATCTTTTCTATAGCGTTAAACGATAACAGGACATAATTACACCCATATAGTCACATTTAAAATAATACACTTGTTTTTCGGATTCTACCGAAAATTTAATACTGCGCCTGATATGACGCTTTTGATGACACAATTACCGCAATTGTTCACAGAAAATTCAATTGATTTTGCGACATTTACCGTATATAATGAAATTGAGGCGAAACGCCGTTGTGAAATCTGTTAATTACTTTCCACAATAAAAGGGGAGGATAAGAATTGAATACGGAAATGACTAATTCTACGAAGGCGGCAGAAGACAAGGCGCAGTATGACACCAGTGCGAAGAGGCTGCTGTCACAAAAAAGTATACTCGCACACATCCTTGTACATACGATTGATGATTTCAAGGGGATGAAGCCTGAAGAGGCTGAGAAGTTCATCGAGGGTGATCCACTTATCGGTATTGTTCCGGTGGAACCGGGGTTGACTAATACAGAAGAGACTGATGAAAACGGGCAGCGGATTGTAGGTCTTAACACCGAGAGTGCTGAGATCAACGAAGGCATGATCAGGTACGACATTATTTTTTATGTGCGCATGCGAGATGGGCTTTCTCAGATGATTGTGAATGTCGAAGCCCAAAAAGATGAGCCAACCAGATATGATATTCTTAACAGAGCGATTTTCTACGCATGCCGTTTGATCTCCTCGCAGAAGGAACGGGATTTTGTAAATACCAACTACAATGACATAAAGCAGGTCTTCAGCATCTGGATATGCATGAATATGGATTATAACAGCCTGAGTCATATCCATCTGGTAAAGAATGAGATACTTGAACCGTGTGAGTGGAAGGGTAATCTGGACCTGCTAAATATCGTAATGATCGGTGTCACAAACGAGATACCGGAGCGCGAAGAGAAGTACGAGCTTCACCGATTAATCAGTGCACTGCTGTCAGATGATTTGCAGGTACAGGAAAAGCTTGATATAATAGGCAGCGAATACAACATTCCAATCAACAGTGATTTAAGGGAGGACGTGAATACTATGTGTAATCTGGCAGAAGGAATCGAAGAAAGAACTCGGAAGGAAGAAAGAGAAAAGGCTAAGAAAGAAGTAGAGAAAGCCACAAAATCAACGATAAATAGTGTTATCATAAATATGTACAATCAGGGCTGCACATTGGATCTTATTGCTAATGTGACAGGAACGAATGTAGATAAGGTTAAAACTGTGATTAAAAAGAAAAATCCTGCCATGGCATGAGCATCAGCATTACATTAAAAAATACAGGCAACAGCAGAAGCTTTGGTAAAGGAAATCTCATGTATAGTTTGTATGAATTGAGGTAACTTATATGTATATTGTGAATGATATCTGTTATGCCGGTGAAATGGTGGAAGGTATAAAAGTTACAGAAGTAAAGCCACTGCGTGGAGGGATTATGCTAGTTACGTTCTCGACTGGCGAAAAGCGGTTATTTGATACCACTCTGTTAAAGGGACCTGCATTTGCTCCACTTGCAGACGAAAAAATCTTTGATAACCCGGTTTTGTTTCATGGTGCTATAACGTGGGATAATGGAAAAATAGATATAGCTCCGGAAACAGTTTATCGGGACAGCTATTCGTACGACAATGTGGCGATTTAGATATTAAAAAACTTACTATCTGAGGATGGATACACTGAGAAAAGTCAGTCCGTATTCCGCTGTTATAGCGGAAACGGGCTGACTTTTTTACTTGGTCAAGCATGCATATCCGAAAGCTGCAAGTAAGAAAAAGCGGATGTGCTCTGGGATTATCCTACACTTATCATGAAGAGATGATAAAGCAGAAACCCTACTGTACTGGCAGAGAAGGTGTCATTTTTGTATTGAAGTCAGTACGGCAAAACATTATAATCATGTTGGTTAAACATTTTTCTCGGAAAGGATTTTTTCTATGGAAAAATTTTTCAGAAAAGCCATTGCAGGAATGCTTGCGGCATCAATGGCATTTACCATAAGCCCAAAGGCGGCAGCAGTAAAGAAGGTAAGTGCTTCAAGCGGATCATTTTCAGATAAGTTCACCAAAAACGGTAAGGACAAGCTCACTATCAAATATTTTTAATGACTATTATGGACGAGATAGAACTCATACACAGGAGGATGATTTCGCCTGCCCGATCTGCAAGCATTAAGCAGTGGATTTTTAGAACGTTATGCGAGCTCCTCGAATAATAGTCAAAAATAAAAAAATGATAAACTGAACTAAATTGTTAAATTTTTCCAGCCAAACCCTATGAATACAGGGGTTTGCAACTGATTTGTTAAATTCTCTTTAATAATTTGCATGCCCGTGTTCGGTGTTTCTTTCGAACAAAAAATAAACATTATTAACAATTATTAAATCTACATCAAACCTATTGACCTTTTTCAATCGCATGGTATTTTATTTTTAGAGACACAGATATGGATTATTGAAAACAGCCATTTTCTGTGGTACTCTGTAATCGGGAACAGTCAATTAATCTGTAAAGAAGAGGTGAGTTATGGAAGGTATTTACCGATATGATACAGAAAGTAGCAGATAGTCTTTCAGTGAAATACGATAATGCGCGAAAGGAGCTTGATGAGGTTATGGGTGGAAAAATATTAGAATTCAGGGGCGAGAGTATTTTTAACAAGGGTAAAGAAGAAGGTAGAGAAGAAGGTAGAGAAGAAGGTAAGGAAGAGGGAAAGGTTGATGAGCTTCTTGACCTTGCATATGATGGTACTCTGCCGGTTGATGTCGCTGCAAAAAGGGCTGAGACGAAGTATAAAGTATCAAAAGAGGACTTTATGAAAATGCTCAAAGCATATAAACCTGATGACAATCTGATGCAGGGGTGACAATGCTGGTTTTTAAAGGATGTTTTGACATACTGTTTTTCTTAAGATTTTAAACGAGACGGCAGATCAGTGGTAGTCAACTTTAATTTAGTATATGTAACTAATAGTTTAAAGCTGAGGCGGCGCTATGCCGTCTCTTTTATTTTTCATATGGATTATTCCACGGCTTGACGAAATACGTGGCGTATGTTATAAATATATCCAGTAATGGGGTAGGAAACATACGAAAGGATAATTTTATGCCAACTGGGAGAAGCAGTTCGACCGACCTGAGAGTCAGGAAATCTATCAGGGATATAAAAAGGGCTGTGCTTGTGCTTATCGCAAAAGAGCCTTTCGAGCAGATCAGAATTGAAGAGATTGCGCGCGAGGCAATGATCAACAGGAAGACTTTTTACAATCATTTTTCTTCCAAAACTGAGGTCCTGCATGCTATTGAAGACGACATGGTTGAAGAGCAGAAGCAGGAACTTGATGCACTGGAACCTGATGATTTGAAGGGCGGACTTTTGGCGTTTTACAAGCTTTTAAACACTAACGATGCTGCGTATCAGGCGCTTTTTACGGAGGATGAGTATGCAGAGTTTTTTGGTGAGCTTGTAAATCGGATTTTTACGTTGGATTTTTACACGCACTTCTATCAGAAGGCGCAGTATCCTGAGATAATGCCGGGGTATTTTTCGTCGGCAGCTGCTATCTACAGGAAGTGGGCGGTGCAGGATGGTGAAAAGGAAAGTCTCGAGGAACTGGCCACACTTACTGCAAGGCTTTTTTCATATGGGATGGATGGTTTGAGATGAGATTTTTTAAAGAAAATCTCCTGCTGTCAGGCATACAGACTGATTCAATACATGGTTGAAGAAAACAGGGCCCGCTTTTGACGGACCCTGTTTTTATTCTACAGATATTTGAGCCTGGCTTACCGGGTGATTTCCTGATATAGTTCGTCTGCATTTGATACGATTTTCTCTACTGGAATTGAGGCGAGGTACTCATGGCTGCGGAAGCCCCAGTCGACTGAGATTACATGCATTCCGGAATTCTGGCCGGTGGCAAAGTCGACCTCTGAATCGCCTATGTAGACACAGTCTTCACGTGGAATTTCGAGAACGCGCAGGCACTCATTTACCATGTCAGGCGCAGGCTTTCTCTTGATACCTGTTTTTTCTCCAAGTGAAAAATCAAATGAATCCGGAAACATGTCTGAGACGAGTGTCTGGACTGCGGCGTCCGGCTTATTTGAGACGACTGCGGTCTTGATGCCGCGGTCACGGAGCTTTTTCATAAGCTCAAGAATTCCTGGATACGGACCGGTCTTTACATCGCAGTGCGCATTGTAGTATGGGCGGTAAATCTTTGAGATACGCTCTATTTCGGTATCGTCTTTAAAACAGTCATCTGGTTCGTCAGGTGTTCCAATCAGATCAAGCCTGTCTTCTGGAAATCTATTTTCTACAGAAAGTGCGCGCTTCAATGCCACATATACGCCGCTTCCAAAGAAGTGAGCGACTATTTTTTCATTATAGCCATACTTGTGCCCGGTCTCTTTCATCGCGTAGTTGATTGCATCTGTCAAGTCGCCAAGAGTGTTAAGTATTGTTCCATCCATATCAAAAATTGCTGCTTTGTACATATTAGCTCCTTTTCATAACAACAACTCTACCACAGAAACTGCATAAGTGACATTGTGTTTCCACAAAAATGCAAAAAGGTGTTAAGTATTTCGAAAATGCAACCGATAAGATAATTGAAAACAAAAGATAATAGAAACAAAAACGACAGACACAAAAAACAATTAGGAAAGGAGTGGTCTGTATGAGAATCAGCGCATATAACGCTATAACACAGGTATATCAGACCAGAAAGCCTTCCACTGCCAAAGCAAAGAAGACATCCAGTCATAAGGATGAATTCGATATTTCTGATGCAGGAAGAGATTACCAGATTGCGAAGAAAGCTGTTGCCGAGAGCTCAGACACACGAGAGGATCTCGTGAAGGCCATGAAGAAGAAGTACTCGGGAGATGTGCAGGTAGACACGGGAGACTTCGCAGATATACTGATGAAGAAGTATAGTGAGGTTCAGTATTAAAACCGATTTTTTTTAGCCCGTCTACATGGATGTAAATCGGGTTATGAATTCACCCAGGTTCCATGGACGGGACGAGATACGAGGCAGTGCGCTGCTTCTATGAGCGGGCGGATGGTCTTTCTTTCACAGGGAGACCTTCCGCTCGTTTGCGTAAAAGGAGAAATGATGGCTAGTCTGGCAGAAGAACTCTACAATGTGATGCAGGAAGAGACAAAGAATTACGACGAGCTCTACGAGCTTTCACAGAAGAAGAGAAAAGCAATAGTTAAAAGAGACCTCAAGGGGCTGCAGGAAATAAATACAGCAGAGGAAACCATCACCAGCAGGCTTAAGAATCTGGAAAATAAACGGGTCAAGAATCTGGGGGATATGTCAGTAGTTATGGGACATGATAACGAGATCCTTACAGTCACACAGGTCATTTCCCTTCTTGACAGCCAGCCGAAGGAGCAGAAAATGCTTCAGGACGCCAAGCGGGATCTGGTGAATGCTGCGACGAGGATGCACCAGTTAAACGAGCAGATTCAGGTACTTCTGAGCCAGGTAATTGAGATGACGGAATTCGATCTGAACCTTTTCGAGAACCTGAAGAAAGCTCCGGAAACCGGGAATTATAACAAGAACGCGTATAACACCGGAGATGTTCTTCCGAGTGGCGGTTTTGACTTAAAACAATAAAAAAGCCGTACAGCGTTAGATTTTTCTGAAACGAAAAACAGAAAGAATTAACAGGTAGAAAAATTACCTGAAAGCAGCAAAGAACCTGAACAAACACAGGAGTTAAAGCATGGCGAACAGTTTTGGAAGCTTATACGTAGGAGCATCGGGAATCCAGAATTCCCAGCATGGTCTTAACGTCGTAGCGAATAACCTCTCAAATATGGATACCACAGGGTATGTCAGACAGAGGACATTTTTCTCGGATCAGATATACTTAAAGAATGGACAGTCAGCCATATCAAATCAGCAGACCGGACTTGGTCTTAAGATCGGTGATGTGGTCCACAAGAGAGACGAATTCTTAGACAGGGCATACAGACAGGAAAATGGACGTAAGGCCTACTACGACACAGCTTATGAGGCAACAGAGGAGGTCGAGACTTTTTTAAATGAGGGAACCGGCAGCGCTTTTTCAAGCTCTATCGAAAGCCTCTATGATGCCTTGAATCAGTTTGCCACAGACCCGGCAGCAGAGGAGAAACAGAACCTCGTGGTACAGAAGACACAGCTGTTTTTGAGCCGTGCGACTTCAGTCTATCAGGGACTTTCAGACTACCAGGATAATGTCAACCAGAAGATCAAGGATGACATCGACCAGATAAATACCATCGGTAAGAAAATCCGTAAGCTGAATGTAGAGATTCAGGCTACAGAGGCGGGCGGAGTCGAGACAGCGATGGCCAAGAGAGATGACAGAGACAAGCTCGTCGATGATCTTTCAAAGCTCGCAAAGATTTCGACAAAAGAAACCCCTGATGGTGTATTAAAAGTAAATATCGAGGGAGTCGAGTTTGTCTCAGAGGACAGAGTAAATCCTATCTCACTTTACACCGATAATACGACAGGATTTGTGACGCCATACTGGCAGCAGCTTTCAAAGACAGTAAACGGAGTCTCAGAGAGAAAAGAAGTATTTGATACCTATCTGTCAGATACAGCAA
The DNA here is from genome assembly GCA_900316165.1 of uncultured Lachnospiraceae bacterium. Classification (GTDB taxonomy): domain Bacteria; phylum Bacillota; class Clostridia; order Lachnospirales; family Lachnospiraceae; genus Weimeria. The sequence continues at coordinate 13,157 of ONBW01000011.1, forward strand.
AGAACCAGGATATCGGAGAAGTCAAGTCACTGCTTCTGATGCGTGGCGACCACCGCGCGACCTACAGAGATTTTTTCAGGACGGACGCAGATGGCAACTATACCTATGATACAGATGGAAATATTCAGGAAATCACAACATTCCAGTATAACGACACGATAGAGTCGACAAAGGATGGGCTTAAGAAGCCGGGCCTCGGTAAATCAGTCATCATGAATGCGCAGGCCGAGCTTGATCGAATGATTCATACAGTAGCTGAGAATATCAACGACCTGCTCTCCCCGACATCTACTATTTCAGAGATCACTGCAAGGACCGATGACTCATCAACTACAACAGAGTTTAATAAAAAACTGAAGAACCTTGTTGCCGCAGGCGCTACTGTTACAGTAAATGGAACGACCTACGATTTAAGTAAAGCTGAAAACCGGAGCCTCGTGATCATGGATCAGGATTATGCAGTAGTCGGAGCTGATGGAAAGCTTCCTCCAAACGAGCTTTTCTCAAGAGTTGCAGGAGAGAAAAATCCGGATGCAACACAGTATCAGAGATATACAAAGGCCACTATTACAGATTCGAATGGCAATTCACTCGATGTGTATGTGTACAATGATGAGTATGGTACAGACCTTGCAAGCCAGTACACCCTCTCACAGCTTACAGTAAACAATAACCTTATCGAGCAGCCGAATAAGATCCCGTACAAGCATCTGAGCGGAACGATCAATTCTGACTCATCGAACCTTCATCAGAATGATGATATCGCCTACGATGTCGCCAAGAAGATTTACGAGTGCTTTGACGTAGAGAATTTTACACTTAATCCGTCAGATACAACGGCTACTAACTTCAATGGTTTCTATGCGAAGTATGTCGGAGACATGGCTGAAAAGGGCAACGTCTATAAGACGACTTCTGAGGTGCTTAATGATACAGTGGAAAGCGTTTCATCAAGCCGCGACGGAGTCATTGGAGTAAACGCTGACGAGGAACTTGAGAATATGATCAAGTATCAGAACGCATATAACGCTTCCTCACGATTTGTAAATACGATCACCCAGATGATCGACGTGCTTCTGAATTCACTGACATAAAGGAGCTTTTATGACATCTACATTTTTTGGACTTGGAATTGCAGCGTCAGGACTTAATTCCTACCAGGCAAAAATGAATACAACCGCAAATAACGTCTCAAACCTTGAGACTGACGGATATTCGAGACAGCAGGTAAATGTTTCTTCATCTGTTTCGCTTCGCTCATATACGCCGTACGGTTCTATCAGTACCGGTGTTTCAACGGATTCCGTTACAAGGATCAGAGACGAATATTACAATGTCAAGTACTGGGAGAATCAGTCGAACTATGGCAAGACCGAGATCAAAGAGTACTACATGAAGCAGATAGAGGATTACTATACAGACAACGCTACAAATCCTGGCTTCTCTACCCTCTATGCGAAGATGTTCAATGCTCTTGACACTGTAAAAAATAACGCCGGAGACGACACGAAGAGAGCACAGTTTATCAGTGACGCGACCCAGCTGACAGATTACTTCAACCAGAACGCGCAGAACTTAAAGACACTTCAGACAGATGTAAATGATCAGATAAAGGACACTGTAGATCAGATTAATTCTATCGCGAAGAAGATCTCGGTTTTGAATAAGCAGATAAACCTTATTGAGACTCAGTCCAAAAATATGCATGCGAATGAGCTCAGAGACCAGAGGGACCTGCTGATAGACCAGCTTTCTCAGTATGTCACAGTTGATACAGAAGAGGTAAAAGTAAGAGATACCCGTACTTCGAAGCTCGCAAAACTCGATCACAATGTTGAAGAGATCTACACTGGTGCGACTACCTACACTGTAAAAATAGGCGGCCAGGTTCTTGTAGATAACTACGATTATAACCCACTTCAGGTCAAGACCAGGGATAACAAGTATAACCAGTCGGATATCGATGGACTCTATGATGTGACCTGGGCAGAAAATGGCAGATACAATGGCCAGACACTTAATCTCTTTGGGACAAATATGGGCGGAAAGCTCCGCGGTCTTTTAGAGATAAGAGACGGAAATGACGAGGAAAACCTCACAGGTATTGCTGAGCTGATAAGCCCACAGGTATATGTAAAAACAGACGATACAACACTGGATGGCAAAACTGATGCAAATGGAAATTTCTATACTATAGATGCGACCAAGGATGGTCAGGTAGTAAAGGATAAGTATGGTGCCGTAGTCGAAAATACGAATGCTGGTGCCAGCGAGAGCGCATCTTATTTGAAACTAAGCGAGAACATCAGCATCACCGATCAGGACAGGATGAACATGCCTGAAGAGGGCGCCATCTATGTAAACAACCACAAGTACGAATACACTTCATTTACGGCTCAGACTGATGAGACTGGAAAAATAGTATCCTACACCTTTGAACTCAAAAAACCTATCTCAGTAAAGGAGATCGGAAATGTCGCCGGAAAGAAAGCAACAGTTGGTTCGAGCGTTGATTTCAAGGGAATCCCTTACTACCAGAATGAGATGAACGCTTTCCTTCGTACTTTTTCAAAGGAATTCAACAAGATTCAGAAATCCGGGCAGGATGCCAATGGTGACGCGGGACGTTCATTTTTCGTAGCAAAAAATGAAAGCCAGAGCAGTGATCAGACTGAGTTCGACTTTGATGGCGACGATTCACTGGTCGACAACGATTACTATGTGAAAGGTGATGATGGTAATCCTAAAAAAGATGCCGAAGGCAATTATATAATAAACACAGACCGTGAGATTTTACACGCGACAAAGGATGCAAGTGGTAATCTGAATGGTGGAATAATCAATGGTTCTGCCGATTCTTACTATAAGCTTACGGCTTCAAGCATTGAGATCGCGTCAGCAGTCAGGAAGAGCCCGAACCTGTTCTCAACGACTATCAATAAAACCTACAATGGTAACAAGGATTTAGGCTACGATTCATACGATCTGATGCAGCAGATGCTTAACCTCGAGGATAAGACGACTCTATATAAGGATGGCACAGGGGACAAATTCCTGCAGAGAATCTACGCCGATGTGACTGTTGATACTCAGGAGAGCACTCAGTTTACTAAGAATTACGAGAGCATCCAGAAGTCCATCGACAATCAGAGGAAATCAGTTTCCGGTGTCGATAAGGATGAAGAGGCCATGAACCTTGTGAAGTACCAGAATGCATATAATCTTTCTGCAAAGGTTATTTCTACTCTTGCAGAGATGTATGACCAGTTGATTTTACGTACTGGCGTATAAGGAGGCTATAATGAGAATAACTAGTAATATGATCCTGCACAATGCAGCAACGAATATTAACGGAAATAAAGTCCTTGTCGACAAGGGCAACAACCAGATGACGACACAGACTAAGATCCAGCGCCCTTCAGAGGATCCTGTTGTTGCTGTGCGTTCTCTTGCACTCCAGACCCGTCTCTCAAAAATCAATCAGTACTATGAGACAAATATCCCGGATGCTGAGCAGTGGATGGATGTAACAGAGACAGCAGTTAATAATATCATCGACAGCATTACTGAATTAAAGAAGCTCTGTGTCCAGGGTTCTACCTCAACCATGAATACAGATGACAGAGAGACTGTCCTCAAGCAGCTGAAGTCCCTTCAGGAGTCTATTTTTGCAGAGGGAAATGCTGATTACGCTGGACGCACGGTCTTCACAGGCTACCGCACAGATAAGACCCTGGTATTTACTGATGATGACTGCGACAAAAAGTACAACATCACGCAGGAGCTTTCAGCCAACGATTTCGAGAAGGTCAGCTATTTCAATAACGAAGTATCGGTTCCTGCAAATAAAGATCAGGTAAATAAACTTGATGACGCCTCTTCCAATGATAATCTTAAAAAGGATGATATAACCATCCAGAATTCGTCATATAAGAGACTCCGTCTCGCCTATGATAATATTTCTGATGTGGAGAGCCTTACTTTTTCATATAAGAACTCTTCGGGCGGGACCGTTACAAATACGATGCAGCTGGTAACCCAGGCAAAGGATGAAAATAACAAAGATTATATTCCACCTCTGGCAGCAACTGATAAAGATGGAAATCTGAAATATGAGACAGATGTAGTTCAAAAAAATAATGAAAGAAAAGTGAAGTCAACAGAAGGCGGCACTCCGACATCTGTATCGTATAATTATGATAAGGTTTCAAGTGCTTCAAGCAATAATGATCTGCCAGAGACAGTCTATGTCTTTGAAAATGAGCTTGACTGGGCTGACTGGAGCAGCAAGAAGGGCGCTACTACAAAGTACGTTCCGGATGACGCGGCAGTTCTTATCAAGGAGACCGGAGACCTTGTTTTTGGAAAAAATACCGCAGATCAGATGTCTGCAAAGGAGACCTCTGTAGCTGTAAACTACGATAAGAATTCATTCTCTGCTGGAGAACTCAAGCCAGAGTATTATTATGACTGCGTGGATAATACCGGAGTAGATTATTCAGACCTCGATGGTACTATTGGCAGCCGCCTTGTTTACAACCGCTCTGATATAGCTTATGATATAAATTATACGGTGGCTGTGAACCAGAATATCACCGTAAATCTCCAGGCAAATGAGATCTTCGACTCCAGCGCCCAGCAGGATATGAAGGATCTGACATCGGTCATCACGAACACTCAGGATGCCTATGAGAAGCGTGAAAAAATAGCCGCACTTATGAAGGATTCTGATTATCAGGATGATGCAACGCAGAAGAAACTCTCAGAGTGGTACACCGCAGCAAGCAAAGAATACGATTACTACAATGACTACATGCAGGAGACATTTGAGAGAGTCCTTGGAAATACTGAGGATTATCTGAATAAGGCTAACCTGGCTGAGACGACCTTAGGCTGCCGAGGAGACGAGCTGAAGATCACAAAGACCAGAATGGATGAGCAGCAGGAGTCAGTCACAGAGCTGAAGAGTAAAAACGACAACCTCGATCTCTCGACTATTATGATGAACTATACGGCTTATTACACAGCATATCAGGCATCACTTGTTGCAGCCGGCAAGCTGGGCGAGCAGTCACTTCTGAACTATATCTGATGAGCTTGGATGGCGTTTATTTTTTAAAGAATGAGATTTGTTCAAGGGCCGGTGCTGTACGGATGTAATGATTAAAAAAGGAAAGGGCAAAAATGAAGGTAAACACAAGACTATTTGGAGAAATAGACATTGCCGATGACAAAATAATCACCTTACCAGGCGGTATCATCGGATTTCCGGACATGCAGAAATTTACTCTGATCTACGATTCGGAGGAGAAGGACAAGCAGAAGCAGACTGCTATCATGTATCTGCAGTCGATGGACGAGCCACAGTTCGCGATGCCTGTTGTGGTGCCGGGCGACATATTTCCGGATTACAACCCGATGATAGATGACGAGCTCTTATCAGACATCGGAGAGCTGACTCCGGAGAACACCTACTGTCTGGTGACCATCAGTGTTCCTTCCGATGTGAAAAAAATGACCGTAAACCTCAAGGCGCCGTTCATTATCAATACTGATACGCTTAAAGGTGCTCAGATCATGGTTGAGGATGATGTGGCAGTGAAGACTCCGATTTATGATATCCTTGCAGCACGCAAGGCAGGAAAGGAGGACTCTTAATGCTCGCTCTTACAAGAAAAAAGGATGAATCTATAGTAATAAATGGCGATATAGAGATCACGATCATGGAAATCAAGGGTGACCACGTAAAGGTCGGCATCAAGGCTCCAAAGAAGGTTCCTATCTATCGAAAGGAGATTTTCGACCAGATCCAGGAAGAGAATAAGGAAGCCATGAACACCGCAGCAGTGAAGAACCTGAACGACCTTCTGTAAAAAAGTGCAAAAAAAATACAATTCATCTTTGGGTATGGGTTGTATTTTTTTTATGTGTTCCGATATAAAAATAAATGAATCTCCTCGCTGTGGATTCGAAGCTTGTTACCTCAAAGCTTTATGCCGCGGGGTGTTAGCCATTGATGTACAAACGGAGGTGTAAATCATGGAGATATCAGTTAATGCAGGGTACTCTAAGCAGGGAAGCTATTCAGTGGGTTCCGCGCAGACAGTAAACGTCGATACCAGTGCGAATACCGCTAGTGCTGCAGAGCCGGAACAGGCAGCAGGCACTTCAGCAGATGCAGCCGTAAAGATCGAAGAGAAGAATGCCTTCAAGCAGGCATCAGATTTATCAGCTGAATACGATAAGAAGCTTGACGAGAAGGAAAACGAACAGATAAAAAAGGCCGTTTCTGAAATAAACAAGCATGCGAACGGTACAGAGGCTATTTTTGGCATTCATGATAAGACCAACCGTGTCACGATAAAGATCGTAGATCGTGATACAAAGAAGGTCATAAAGGAATTCCCGCCTGAGAAGACTCTTGATATGATCGCAAAGGTCTGGGAGCTTGCAGGACTTTTAGTAGACGAGAAGAAATAATTTTTATAAGGAGATAAGCATATGTCATCACCAATCAGAATGTCCGGTATGGTATCCGGCCTTGATACAGAGTCTATCGTTACCGCTCTGACAAGTGATTATCAGAATAAGGTCGATAAGTATAAGAAGGCGCAGACCAAGCTCTCATGGAAGCAGGACGCCTGGAAGGAAGTAAATACTGAGGTTAACGACTTCTATAACAGCCTCGATAAGTACAGATATTCATCTGCATGGAGCCTCCAGAAAGCTACAGTTTCAGACGCTACCAAGGCTACTGTTTCGACTAATGGTAAAGCTTTCAACGGAACACAGACGCTTGAGATTACACAGCTGGCTACTTCTGCGTCACTTACGAGTGGAAAGCTTTCCTATACCGATTCAGATAAAAAAGCTCATACAGTTACATCCAGCACTAAGATTTCAGATATTGCAGGTGGTGCTACTGGAGATTTGACGATCAAGGTTGGAGATAATGATACTACATTTACAGTAGATTCAGATACTACAGTTAATGATCTGGTAAACGCATTAAAGACTGCAGGCCTCAATGCTTCATTTGATGAGACTCAGCAGAGATTTTATATCAGCTCAAAGAGCTCAGGAAAAGACCAGAGCTTTTCTCTGAGTGGATCTGACGATATCCTTAAAGCCTTAAAGCTTGACAGCTCGACCAGAGCAAATGCTACAGATGGACAGGATGCCATTATAAAGCTCGACGGAGTTGAATACAATAACTCTACGAATAACTTCAGCATCAACGGATTGAATATCCAGGCACAGGCTACTACCAGCAGTGCCATCACTGTTACATCTCAGACTGATACACAGGGTATCTACGATAAGGTCAAGGAGTTCATCTCTTCCTATAACGACCTGATTAACGACCTGACAGACAGATACAACGCTGCAAGCTCTGGCTCATATGAACCTCTTACTGATGATGAGAAGTCACAGATGTCTGATAAAGAGGTTGAGAAGTGGGAGAAGAAGATCAAGACTGGTCTCCTGCGTCGTGATGATACTCTTGATTCTATAATGAACACACTGACTAATGGTATGATGGCTTCATACTATGATGATTCAGTTGCCACAATGGATATCAATGGTAAGCAGACTTTAAACGCCGGCGTTACCTCAGCAAAGAAATACAGCCTTGCTACTTTCGGTATCATGACGAAGGGTATCCTTCAGTCAGCTACCAACAGACAGTATGAGTACCATATCGATGGTGATGAGGATGATGATTCTGTATCATCGAACACGGATAAGCTGATGACAGCTATCACAGAGGATCCGGATAAGGTTATTGATCTGGTTAAGAATGTCGCAAATAACCTCTCCAGGAACTTAAAGAAGCAGATGACAGCTACATCGCTTCGTTCAGTATTTACTGTCTACAATGATAAGGAAATGGCCAGCGAGTATTCGAGCTACACCGAGCTTATTAATACCTGGACTACAAGACTTAACGATATGCAGGACAGCTACTACAAGAAGTTCTCAAAGATGGAGTCTACACTGTCGAAGCTTCAGCAGAGTACAAGCTCGATTTCGGGACTTACATCATAATCGTTTATTTTTTCAAGAGATATACAAGCCTAAGTGGCTTTTGGTTTTAGATTTTTAAAAGGGATAGTAAAATGCAGAGAAATCCGTATGAAGTATATAGAAAGAATCAGGTAGCAACAGCTTCTCAGGCTGAGCTTGTGCTTATGCTTTATGATGGCGCACTGAAATTCGTAAATATCGCTCACGACGCCATTGAAGAGAAGAACTATGAGAAGGCAAACAAGAATATCCAGAAGGCTGACGATATCATTGTCGAGCTTCTTGGTACCTTAAATCACAAGTATCCTGTTGCCACTGATTTCGAGAATGTCTATAAGATTATCAGAGACAGGCTTCTTTGGGCAAATATGAAAAAGGATAACGATATCCTTCAGGAGGCTCATGACCACATAGAGACCATGAGAGATACCTGGAAGGAAGTCATGAGAAAGACCAACAACGGTCAGAATGTTCATGTAGGTGAGACTACATCAGCGGAGTGATGTTATGGGTGATACTACAGAAGATGACGCATATGTACGGATACTGCGGGAGTCACTTGAGAAAAAGGTCGAGCTGCTAAAACTTATCTCGAAGGAGAATGAGGTTCAGAAGAGAGTTCTTATTGATGAGACATCGACACCTGACGACCTGCAGGCCACAATGGACCATAAGGATGGCTGGGTAGACCAGATATCTACGTTAGACGATGGGTTTTCGGTTATCTTTAATAAGGTAAAACCGCTCCTAACGGACCACAAGGACAAATACAGAGACGAGATTTCGCGGATGAAGGACTTAGTCAGGGAGATTACAGACCTGACTGCTGCCATAAGAAAGCAGGAACAGGAGAATTACAAGCTCCTCGATCAGAAATTCACAGGCATCAGGCAGCAGGTGAAGAAAATCAGAAAAAGCCAGTCAGCTGTCTCAAAATACTATAAGACCATGAACGGCGAGTACGACTCACAGTTCCTCGATAAGTCGAAATGAAAAATCCGGTTCCTTTGGAACCGGACTTTTTTTGTCTTATATGATTGCCTTGATGGAGAGCGATGGCTCTGTCATCAGGTCTATTATCGAGCCGTCATCAAACTGGACTATCGGGCGGCTCATCGTGTTATTGTGGTGGTGGATATAGACAACGGTGCATCTGCGTCCGTCGCTTAAGATAACACGGGAATTCTGGTATGCGCTGGCAAGCCTTGACAGGAAGGTCATGACGACCTTCGGTGAATACTTCTGTATGCCGTCCTTCTCAAATGCTGCTATGACCTGGAACGCACAGAGCGGACCCCTGTAGACTCTGGCTGTAGTCATCGCATCATAGACATCTGCGACGGCTATTACTGATGCTATAGGGTCTATCGCATCACCTGAAAGGCCTCGCGGATAGCCTGAGCCGTCGTTTCTCTCATGGTGCTGAAGAGCGGCAGTTAAAATCCTGCTGTCGATGTTTGGAACCTTTGAGAGAAGCTTTTTGCCTTCGAGGGCATGAGTTTTCTGGATTTCAAACTCCTCGTCTGTAAGCTTGCCCTGTTTGTTGAGGATTTCTGGCGGGATCATGAGCTTTCCGATATCGTGGAAATAGCCGGCGAGCGTGATGATGCTTAAGGTCTCGGGATCGAGGTTCATCCAACGGCCTATGCCTCTCGCAATCAGTGCAACATTCAATGAGTGCACATAAACTGCATCGTCAAGTGAGGTCATGGTCTGAAGGATTTCAAAAAGATCAAGTGTCGTTTTCTGCGCGAAAAGAGAAGAGACATCCTTTAAGATAGAGTCAAAATCCACCTTTGGATGATCCAGTTTGATGATTCTTGTAAAAAGGCCTCTCATCATCGCGATATTTCTGGAGTAATCTATCTGAAATGTCTGATAGACTTCTGTACGCTTGAGCTTCTGAGTATAGGAGACGGTTTCGCTACCAGTCTTTGGCTTTGGAGCTGGTGGTACAGGAGGTTCTGTCTTTTCAGTCTCTTCTGATTTGATTTTTACTGAAGCTATTGAGTAAAAAGTAATCTTCGAAATCAGTGCGTTATTTAAGACATCCCCTTCCTTTGCTATACGCTGTCCCTGTAAGGTAATAACATCCTGCGCTAAGACCATGCCGGGTCTTAATTCATTTGGCTTATAATTTACATCCATAAAAATTCCCCTCACGGAATATTTGCTTAACTTATTTTTATTATAAATTTTTTCATAATTTTACGCAATACATTTTTCGCGTTATGTATAAAATCGCAGTCTAATTTCATATGTTGTACTTGACAGCACGTAAAATACTGTTAAAATTTGGATGATTAGAAAGAAAAGCATATCTTTCATCCCGTTATTCAGAATGGTGGAGGCACATAGGGCCTGTGAAGCCATGGCAACCCCGTAAAGCCGGCAGGTGCCTTCCTGAGCGAGAGTGAGCGTTAGCCACAATCGAACAATAAGGGGATTTGAACTTATTCAAATCCGCCTTTATGGCGGAATTTTTTTTCCTTAAGGAGGATTTATGGAGAAGCGTTTATTCACTTCAGAGTCTGTTACCGAAGGTCATCCTGACAAGGTCTGCGACGCTGTCAGCGATGCCATTCTTGATGCCTGCATGGAGCAGGATCCAATGAGCCGTGTTGCCTGCGAGACTGCAGCCTGCACAGGATTCGTTCTTGTAACTGGTGAGATTACCACAAAGGCTAATATTGATATCCCAAGCATCGTTAGAAAGACTGTAAATGAGATTGGATACAATGATGCCAAGACTGGTTTTGATGGAAATACCTGCGCTGTTATGGTTGCTCTCGACAAGCAGTCACCTGATATCGCTATGGGTGTTGATAAGGCTCTCGAGGCTAAAGAGGGCGAGCTGAAGGATGACCTTGATACCGGTGCTGGTGACCAGGGTATGATGTTCGGTTACGCTACAAACGAGACTGACGACTATATGCCGTATCCTATCTCTCTTGCTCACAAGCTCGCTAAGAGACTTACTGATGTAAGAAAAGACGGCACTCTTAAGTATCTTCGTCCGGATGGAAAGACTCAGGTTTCTGTAGAGTATGATGAGAATGGCAAGCCATTCCGTCTTGAGGCTGTTGTTCTTTCTACTCAGCACGATGAGGATGTTACTCAGGAGCAGATCCATGAGGATATAAAGAAGTATGTCTTCGACCCGATCCTCCCTAAGGAGCTTATCGATGACAAGACCAAGTTCTTCATCAACCCAACAGGACGTTTCGTTATCGGTGGACCTCACGGTGATGCTGGTCTTACTGGCCGTAAGATCATCGTTGATACCTACGGTGGTATGGCTCGTCACGGCGGCGGTGCTTTCTCTGGTAAGGACTGCACTAAGGTTGACCGTTCAGCTGCTTACGCTGCACGTTATGTAGCTAAGAATATCGTTGCAGCTGGCCTTGCTGACAAGGCTGAGATCCAGCTTTCATATGCTATCGGTGTTGCACAGCCTACCTCTATCAATATCGATACCTTTGGTACCGGAAAGCTCTCAGAGGAGAAGCTCGTTGATATCATCCGCGAGAACTTTGACCTTCGTCCAGCCGGAATCATCAAGATGCTTAATCTTCGTCGTCCTATCTACCGCCAGACAGCTGCTTACGGCCACTTCGGCAGAAATGACCTGAACCTGCCTTGGGAAGCATTAGATAAGGTTGATGACCTCAAGAAATATCTTTAATTTCAGACAAGATTGATTTATCTGGTCCCTGCCGCAGAAATGTGGCAGGGATTTTTATGTTGAAAAAATAACCGAAAAATATTATGATATCTTTGTATGTGCAAAAACAGCATGTGTTTTCAGCATGCAGAAAATAAGAGGTTTGCAAAATGAAGATCATTGTTACCGGCGGAGCCGGATTTATTGGAAGCAATTTCGTATTTTATGAGAGAAAGAAACATCCGGAGGACGATATTCTCTGCGTAGATTCACTGACTTACGCCGGGAATCTTTCGACACTTGAGCCGGTCATGGATGATCCGAAGTTTCATTTTTTCAAGCTTGATATAAGAGACAGAGACGGCGTCTACAAGCTGTTTGAGGAAGAGAAGCCTGATATAGTGGTAAACTTCGCTGCTGAGAGCCATGTAGACAGGTCGATTGAGAACCCGACGATTTTTCTTGAGACAAATATCATTGGTACTTCAGTCCTGATGGATGCATGCAGGAAGTACGGAATCAAGAGGTATCACCAGGTAAGCACGGACGAGGTTTACGGAGATCTGCCACTTGACAGGCCGGATCTGTTTTTCCATGAGGATACGCCGATACATACCTCAAGTCCGTACTCGACCTCGAAGGCTTCAGCCGACCTGCTTGTTATGGCATATCACAGGACCTACGGTCTTCCTGTTACGATCAGCCGCTGCTCTAATAACTACGGACCTTACCAGTTCCCTGAAAAGCTGATTCCTTTAATGATAGCAAATGCCCTGGCTGACAAGCCGCTGCCAGTCTATGGCGAGGGCAAAAATGTCCGCGACTGGCTCTACGTAGAGGACCACTGCAAGGCAATCGACCTTATCATTAGAAACGCTGCCGATGGCGAGATCTACAATATCGGTGGTCATAATGAGATGGCAAATATCGATATCGTAAAGCTGATCTGCGATTATCTCGATAAGCCGTATTCACTCATCGAGCATGTCGAGGACAGAAAGGGCCATGATATGCGCTATGCCATCGACCCGACCAAGATTCACAATGACCTCGGCTGGCTTCCTGAGACAATGTTCGCAGATGGAATCAAGAAGACAATCCAGTGGTACTTGGATAACAAGCCATGGTGGGAGAATATCATCTCAGGAGACTACATGGATTACTACGAGAAGATGTATTCACACAGAAAGGTTCTGGATTAAGACACAGAATAGAATTCTTTGAAAAATAAACGTGGACAGCAGAAAAGCAATCAGTCTTTCTGTGATTAGAGGGAAAAATCATGAAGGGAATTATTCTTGCAGGCGGTTCGGGCACGAGGCTCTATCCGCTTACCATGGTCACAAGTAAACAGCTGCTTCCGGTGTATGACAAGCCGATGATCTATTATCCGCTTTCTACACTGATGCTTGCGGGAATCAGAGAGATTCTTATCATCTCGACTCCTACGGACACTCCTAGATTCGAGCAGCTTTTGGGTGACGGCTCTCAGTTTGGCCTTTCACTTTCATACAAGGTTCAGCCGTCCCCGGACGGACTCGCCCAGGCTTTTATCATAGGTGAGGATTTCATCGGAGACGATGCCTGCGCGATGGTACTGGGGGATAATATTTTCTACGGAAATGGCTTAGGCTCCTTGATGCGTGACGCGAAGGAGAATGCTGAGAAAAATAACAGGGCTTCGGTTTTTGGCTACTATGTAACTGATCCTGAGCGTTTCGGTGTTGTGGAATTCGATAAGGATGGAAAGGCTGTTTCAATCGAGGAGAAGCCAAAGAATCCGAAGAGTAATTATGCTGTAACAGGACTTTATTTTTACCCGAAGGGTGTAGCGAAGAAAGCTCACGAGGTTAAGCCTTCTGCACGTGGCGAGTTAGAGATTACGACTCTCAACGAGATGTATTTGAAGGCAGACCAGCTGATGGTGAAGCTTTTAGGTCGTGGCTTCGCGTGGCTCGATACAGGTACGATGGAGTCGCTTCATGAGGCAGCAGGCTTTGTCCGTACGATAGAGACACTTCAGGGCATTATGATTTCAGCTCCTGAGGAGATCAGCTTCAAGAATGGCTGGATTGATACTGAAAAGCTTTTGGAGTCAGCACAGAAGTACGGCAAGAGCCCGTACGGTGAGCATCTGAAGGCAGTTGCCGAAGGACGTTTTAAGTATTGACCGAAAGCTTCGAGACGAGAACGAATCGTAGATGAAGTTCGAATCCGAAGCGAGGTCGTTCTCAGAGATTAGCGAGAACGAGTCGCAGACGAAGTTCGAGCTTAACGAAGAGAACTTCATATGACTTTTTTTAAGGAGACAGAATGCAGATTTCAGTTGAGAAAAATGTCGGTGGTATAGAGGGACTTGCAGTCATCTCACCGAATGTACATAGAGATGAGAGAGGTTACTTCGTAGAGACCTGGAATTCACGTGAGATGAAAGAGGCTGGTCTTGACGTCGACTTCGTTCAGGACAATCAGTCTATGTCACAGAAAGGAGTCCTTCGAGGACTTCATTTCCAGAAGAATTTCCCGCAGTGCAAGCTTGTCAGAGCTGTCCGCGGCGAGGTTTTTGATGTAGCAGTAGATCTGAGAAAAAATTCAAAGACTTATGGAAAGTGGTATGGAGTCATTCTTTCAGATCAGAATATGAAGCAGTTCCTTATTCCTGAGGGCTTTGCTCACGGATTTTTAGTACTCACAGATGTCGCAGAATTCTGCTACAAGGTAAATGATTTCTGGCATCCGAACGATGAGGGTGGAATGGCCTGGAACGATCCTGAGATCGGAATTGAGTGGCCGCGTGTAAAGGGCAGCTATCCGGGAAGTGCCGACGCATCAGGGTACACTCTTGAGGATGGAACTCCACTTATCCTTTCCGACAAGGACCAGAAGTGGGCAGGACTCAAGGATACTTTTTCTTTTTAAGACAGGAAGAGATATATGATAGAATGTGAAAACTGCGGCACGATGTACGACGAATCGTTAGACCACTGTCCTGAGTGCCTCTGTTCAGTGCATGAAACAAACGACGACGGCGAAGACTGCGGTGGCATCTACGAGCCGATTTCAGTCTGGATAAAGGACAAGGGAAGGCCGGAGATTATCTGCCGCTGCCAGTTCTGCGGTGCGCTGAAGACTGAGCTTATTGACCACGACGATAACCCGATAACTATCATGTCGGTAGCGACAAAGCCGCTTGCAAACCCGCCATTCCCGATTGAGAGGCTTCAGGAGCTTACGGATCTGATGGGCGGCCAGGGTGATATGGGCGGATACTATAAATGAATAGAGAAAATAAACGACGCAAATACGATAAAAACTACTATAAGAAAAATCCATGCACAGACTCTTTCACCTGCAGGAACTGTGGATGGCCGATAGTTTCGAACGGAGCAGGCTCTAATCACAGGAATCATTGTCCTAACTGCCTCTGCTCTCTTCATGTAGACGAGACACCGGGAGACAGAGCCTCAAACTGCGGCGGTATTATGGAGCCTATCGGAGTCTGGGTCAGAAGCGACGGCGAGTGGGCTATAGTTCACCGCTGCAAGCACTGTGGTAAGCTCTCATCAAACAGGATTGCTGCCGACGACAACCCGATGAAGCTGATGGCTCTCGCGATGAAGCCTGTAGTATCTGATTTTCTCGATAAAGACAGACTCAAGGAGATGCTCTCATCTATGCAGAGCCAGGGAGATCTGATCTGAAAAATTTACTTGCTAAAAACAGGGAGGGTGGTTATAATATATTAGTTGTGTCTCGAACACAAAAAATATTTGGAGGCTATTTTTACATGAAAAGAAATAAGGCAGTGGCACTTGCTTCTATCGCGTTAGCTGGTAGTTTCGTGCTCAGCGGCTGTGCTGCAAAACCATCTGATACTCTGATAAAGGTCGGAACCCCGAATGATAAGATCACTTTTGGCTATGGTAATTTCGTAGCGAAGTACAATCAGGCCGTTTACGATGAGTATTATTTGCAGTACATGGGTGAGGGATACTGGAGCCAGGAGCAGAACGGCAAGACAATGGAGCAGTCCGTAAAGGATAACGTCATCGACGGTATCGAGGAACAGTACGTCGACAAGCTCCATGCAAAGGATTATGACGTGAAGCTCACTTCAGACGATAAGAAGAAAATCAAGGAAGCTGCTGAGAAATTCATGTCAGCAAATACTGATAAGGCCATCGACCAGATCGGTGCTACAGAGGAGTACGTAGAGGATCTCCTCGAGTATGAGACCTATCAGGCCAGAGTAAGACAGAAGATCGAGGACCAGACTGATGTCACCGTAACAGATGACGAGGCAAACCAGTCTACTATCTCTTACGTTTGCTTTTCAACGGCTTCAACAACAGACGCTTCCGGCAACGCTGTAGAGAAGACCGATGCTGAGAAGGCTGCTTTAAAGAAGCAGGCTGAGAATGTGGCCGCTGCTTCAGATTTCGATGCTGCTGCAAAGAAAGAGGGCGCAACAGTCAAGACAGATTCCTACACCACAAAGGGAGATTCTTCAGAGGATACTACTGTAGGTGCAGATGTGGTCGATGCTGCCAAGAAGCTTACCAAGGAAGGCCAGATTTCCGGTGTTATCGAGGTAAAGGACAAGGGTTACTATGTAGTCCGCATGGATAAGCTCCTCGATAAGGACGCTACAGCAAAGAAGAAGGAGTCACTTACTTCTGAGAAGAAGCAGGATGCATATCAGAAAATCGTAAAGAAGTGGAAGAAGAAGGTTGGCTTTGTGCTTAACGAAAAACTTTGGAAGCAGGTTACTTTTGATGACTACTTCTCACAGAAGACTACTGCAAGCGGTGATGCTTCAGGCAGTGCAAACTGAAATGAATAAAACGGCTGTCCTCCGGGACAGCCTTATTTTTCGTATTAGAGAAAAATAAACGGGCAGGTCAGGTGTGACTTTCCCTTTGAAAAATAAAAGCAAAAACAGATGAGGACAGACAATGAGGTTTGCAGCACACTATCTTGGTGAATACAAAAAAGAATCGATCTTAGCGCCGATCTTTAAGATGCTCGAGGCTATTTTCGAGCTTTTCGTGCCACTTGTTATGGCGAAGATTATCGATGTCGGAATCGCGCAGAGCGATAAGGGCTATATCCTTAGGATGTGTGGCCTTCTGATGCTTCTTGCGGTTATTGGACTTGCTGTGGCTATCACGGCACAGTATTTCAGTGCGAAGGCAGCGATAAATGCAGCAGGTCGCATCAGGAGCGATGTATTTTTTCACATAATGAAGTTCTCGAGAGGAACACTTGAGACATCAGGAACTGCTTCGCTTGTTACGAGAATCACCAACGATGTAAACCAGGTACAGAACGGCATGAACATGTTCCTGCGTCTGTTCCTTCGTTCACCGTTTATCGTATTCGGTGCGATGATCATGTCGTTTACTGTCGATGTCAAGGCAGCACTTGTATTCTGCGTAGTTATCCCGGTCTTAGGCCTTGTGGTTTATCTCGTAATGAGGGCTACGCTCCCGAAGTTCAAGCGTATTCAGGAGGGCCTTGAAAAAATACTTCTTACCGTTAACGAAAACCTCGAGGGCGTCAGAGTCATCCGCGCGTTCAGAGTCGAGGACAAGCAGGATAAGAGATTCAAGGATGAGACAAGTGACCTCTATGGCAGGCAGATTTCATCCGGAAGGATTTCAGCACTTCTAAATCCTGTCACCTATGCGGTCATAAACCTCGGCATCGCAGCGGTCCTCTGGATCAGCGGCGGGCAGGTATATACAGGTGACCTGACACAGGGTGAGGCTGTAGCTCTGATAAACTACATGTCTCAGATTCTTGTGGAGCTTATTAAGCTTGCAAATCTTATCCTTCTTCTTACAAGAGCCATCTCATCTGCGGACAGACTTGAAGAGGTCTTAAAGACCGAGCCTGACGAGAGAGCTCACGAGAATAAGGCTGAAAACGCTGAAGGAAATTCAGAGAACGCAATCGAGTTTAAGAACCTTTCATTCACATATCCAGGCAGCCGTGACTATTCTCTCTCTGATATAAGCATTACGCTTAAGAAGGGACAGAGTCTGGGAATCATCGGAGGAACGGGTTCTGGTAAGAGCTCGCTGGTGCGCCTCCTAAGGCACGCCTACGATCCGACCTCCGGAGAGCTTTTACTTTTCGGTAAGGATATCAAGGAGTATTCAGACGAAGAATTAGTAAAAATAATTGGCCACGTTCCTCAGAAGGCAAACCTCTTCGCAGGAACTATCGCCTACAATCTGCGCCTCGCAAAGCCTGACGCAACCGAACAGGAGATGTGGGAGGCGCTTGAGGAGGCTCAGGCAAAGGAGATAGTGGAGAATAAGGAGAACAAGCTCGAGGAGCAGATTCAAAGAGGCGGCACGAACTTTTCAGGAGGCCAGAAGCAGAGACTTACTATCGCAAGAGCTCTTATAAAGAAGCCACAGCTTCTTATCCTTGACGATTCAGCCTCGGCTCTTGATATGCTTACCGAGCGCCATCTTCACGATGCTATAGAAAAACTGCCGTGGCATCCGACCTCTGTGATCATCTCTCAGAGGGCTTCATCAGTTATGACCTGTGATCAGATACTTGTTCTCGAGGGCGGAAAAGCAGTAGGCCTTGGAACGAGTGAGGAGCTCCTTAAGACCTGCCCGATTTATAAGGAAATCTATACGACTCAGTTCGAATACAAGGAGGCGAGAGCATGAAAAAACAGTCTACAATGAAAAGAATATTAAAGCTCTTACGTCCTTACACGGGATTTATCATCCTGTCACTCATTTTTGCATTAGGAACCGTGGTTTCCACTCTTATGATCCCGGTGCTTGAAGGACGTGCAATCGACCACATCATCGGTAAGGGTGATGTCGATTTCGAAGGCCTGCTCTTTGTCTTAAAAGAGATTGCGGCAGTGGCAGCGGTTACTTTTTTCTGCCAGCTGTTTATGAACCTGATAAACAATCACATCACGTATTCGGTCGCAAAGACCTTAAGGCAGAAGGCATTTGAAA
Organism: uncultured Lachnospiraceae bacterium; assembly: GCA_900316165.1. Classification (GTDB taxonomy): domain Bacteria; phylum Bacillota; class Clostridia; order Lachnospirales; family Lachnospiraceae; genus Weimeria. The sequence continues at coordinate 31,844 of ONBW01000011.1, forward strand.
GACTTTTAAGAGTCCCTGTAAAAGTAATCGATGTCGAAAGTCACGGTGATATCGCGAGTCGTATCGTAACTGATGCAGATTCATTTACAGACGGACTGCTTCTTGGCTTTACCCAGCTTTTTACAGGAGTTATGACTATTGCCGGAACTATCATTTTTATGATAAGGATCCGCTTTACGATAGCCTTAGTCGTAATAATTGCGACACCTATTTCGCTTCTTATCGCCAGATTTATTTCGAAGAAGAGTTACCAGTTCTTCAGGCAGCAGTCAAAGGACAGGGGTGACCTGACAGAGTATATAGATGAGAGAATTTCTCTTGAGGACCTTGTAAGCCAGCTTGGTGCCCAGGAGATTTCAAAGGAGGAGTTCACGAAGAAAAATGACAAGCTGACAGACTCGGCTGTAAAGGCTACTTTTTTCTCATCGCTTACCAACCCGTCGACAAGGTTTGTAAATGCCGTTATATATGCTGTGGTAGGTGCCGTAGGTGCCATGCTTGCAGTAGCTGGAAGCATCAGTGTCGGTGAACTTACCAGCTTCCTCGGATACGCAAGAGAGTATGCCCGTCCGTTTAATGAAATCACCGGTGTCATCACTGAGATGCAGAATGCTATCGCCTGCGCCGCCAGAATCTTCGAGCTTATCGATGAAAAGCAGGTTGAGGACTGCGACGGAGAATTCGACGGTGAAGTCAGTGGAAGAGTGGAGATGGAGCACGTTGATTTTTCCTATGTGCCTGAAAAGCCACTTATCACCGACTTAAATGTGAAGGTGGATCCGGGTGAGAAGGTCGCTGTTGTCGGACCTACTGGTGCCGGTAAGACTACTCTTATCAACCTTCTGATGCGCTTCTACGATGTGAATGCTGGTGCTGTAAAAATAGATGGCCGTGACATTCGTTCTGTAAGCCGAAATGCTCTAAGAAGCAGGTTTGGTATGGTTCTTCAGGAGACGTTCCTTTTTACAGGATCGATCAGGGACAACCTGACGCTTGGAAAGCCTGACGCTACTGACGAGGAGATTATTGAGGCCTCGAAGGCGGCACATGCTCATGATTTCATCAGGAAGCTTCCTGATGGTTACGATACTGTTCTTACGGCTTCGGGCGGAACATTGAGCCAGGGACAGAAACAGCTTCTGTGTATCGCGAGACTGATGCTCGCGCTGCCGCCGATGCTGATTCTCGATGAGGCGACATCGTCGATCGATACGCGTACTGAGATCAAGATTCAGGATGCTTTCGCGAAGATGATGAAGGGCAGGACGACCTTTGTTGTTGCCCACAGACTTCAGACTATCAGGGATGCGGACCTTATTCTTTACATGGAAAACGGCCATGTCTTAGAGCAGGGTTCACACAGTGAGCTTCTGGCGAAGAATGGTTACTATGCGAGACTTTACAGATCGCAATATCAGTCTTGACTTTTTTGCTGAAGTATATAAAATATATACGGGAATTTTTCAATAAAGATTACATAATTATTACAAGGATTGGAATAAATGGGACAGTACGTGATGAAAGGCGGCAAGCCGCTGTACGGATCTGTAAATATATCAGGAGCAAAGAATGCAGCTCTTGCTATCATAGCAGCTGCGGTCATGGCAGATGAGGATGTGACTATTACAAACCTGCCTGACGTAAATGATGTGCATGTAATGCTCGGCGCCATTGACGAGATCGGCGCCAAGGTCGAGCGTCCTGACAGACATACTGCTATCATAAACGGCTCTACTATAAATCAGCTTATCGTAGACTATGAGTATATAAAGAAAATCCGTGCTTCTTACTATATGCTCGGTTCTCTTTTAGGAAAGTACAAGAAGGCTGAGGTGGCTCTACCTGGTGGCTGCGCTATCGGTGCGCGTCCTATGGATCTGCACACTAAGGGCTTCCGTGCCTTAGGTGCTACTGTAGATGAGGGTTATGGGCTTATCTCTGCAAAGGCTGACAGACTTATCGGCACACATATATATCTGGACAAGGTTTCTGTTGGTGCGACAATAAATATCATGATGGCTGCAGTCCTTGCTGAGGGTAAGACCAGCATCGAGAATGCTGCAAAGGAGCCGCATGTAGTTGATGTGGCAAACTTCCTTAACAGTATGGGCGCTGACATAAAGGGTGCCGGTACTGATGTCATAAGGATAAATGGTGTTGATCATCTCCATGGAACTGAGTACTCTGTAATCCCTGACCAGATTGAGGCAGGCACCTTTATGTATGCTGCTGCCGCTACTCATGGTGAGGTTACTGTAAAGAATGTTATCCCGAAGCACCTTGAGGCTACCACTGCAAAGCTTCTTGAGGCTGGCTGCCGCATTGCTGAGGGTGATGATATGGTTACTGTTTCAGCTAAGGATATCGTGCTTCAGCCGACTCAGGTTACGACTCTTCCTTATCCTGGATTCCCTACAGACATGCAGCCACAGATGACTGTTGTCTTAGGCCTTGCGGATGGCGTAAGTACTGTAACTGAGAGTATTTTTGAAAATCGTTTCAAGTATGTAGCTGAGCTGGCCCGTATGGGTGCTAAGGTCAAGGTCGAGAGTAACATCGCGATTATCACTGGTGTAGATCATTATACTGGCGCCAGAGTTGATGCACCTGACCTTCGTGCCGGCGCTGCACTTGTTATCGCTGGTCTTGCTGCTGACGGTATCACAACTGTTGACGATATCAGATTTATTGAGAGAGGGTATGAGGATTTCACGGAAAAGCTGCGTGGAATCGGTGCTTCAATCGAAAAGGTTGAAGATGAGCGTGCCTTAAAGAAATTTATGTTTCAGGTGTCTTGATTATGAGAATACTTTTTCTGGACTGGAATTGTTTTAACGGAGAGGCCACAAAAAAAGCAATGAAGGAGCAGGGCCATGTGGTCCTGCCTTTTTTTCACAAAAAATACGATGCGCTGGAGTCTGATGACTTCTGTGAGTGCTTTGAAAAGTTTGTGAAAGAAAACAGGCCTTCGGTTATTTTTTCATATAATTACTTCCCGCTGGTGGCACAGTGCTGCCATGATAAGAATCTGCCGTATGTGTCGGTGGTCTATGACAACCCGGCGGTTTATCTGTACTCGTATACTCTGATGTATCCGACAAACCATGTATATATCTTCGACTCAAAATGGGTACGTGAGTTTAATGCCGGCGGGCTTTCGAATGTTCACTACATCACGCTTCCTGCGGATACCGGAAGGCTCCCGCGGCTTGAAGCTGTTTCTGAGAAAAAATATGCCTGCGATATCTCGTTTGTGGGTGCCCTCTATAATGAGAGGCACAATTTCTATGAGAGGATGGAGAAGAATCTTTCTGAGAGGATGAAGGGTTTTCTCGAGGGACTTATGGACGCGCAGATGCTTGTCTACGGAAGTGACCTGATAAAGCCTGTCATCAGGGGTGATGTGCTTGAAGAAATCAGAAAGGCTCTCCCTGTCTATCCGGAGCGTGACTTTGTGGAACCGGATAATTACCGTGTCCTGAAGTATGTAATTGGAAGAAAGCTTACCAGTAAAGAGAGAATCCGTTACTTAACTGCTCTCGGCAGCAAATATAAAATCGACCTCTATACTCTTGATGATACCGCCTCTATTCCTGGCGTGGTAAACCATGGTACCGCAGACTATATCGATGTGATGCCGTTTGTTTTTAACCAGAGCCGGATAAACTTAAATATTACGCTGAGAAGTATTGATACCGGTATCCCTCAGCGATGCATGGATATCATGGGCTGCGGCGGCTTTCTACTCAGCAATTATCAGGAGGATTTCTTCCTCGATGCTGTGACTGAGGATGGTTCTGCTGCCTTCGTGCCTGGTGTCGATTATGATTTTTATTCGAGCAGTGAGGAGCTTCTCGACAAAGTGGACTACTATCTCTCACATGAGGACGAACGCGCGCAGATTGCCAGAAACGGGTATGAGAAGGTGAAGAAATACTACTCGATTGATAAGTTCCTGCACCTGGTGCTGGATGAATTTGTGTGAGTTGGGAGGACATATGAAAGTTGTTTTTGTCAGATACGGAAGCATTCTTGAGCCTGATATCATCGATACTTTTCAGGAGTTCGGGCTCGAGGTCATAGAATACAGACGTGAGATCACCTACAAGGATGACATCGCGTCGACCTCTGTTATGCTTCTGCATGAATTTCTGGAAAAGAATCCGTGTGATTTCTTGTTTTCGATGGACTTCTTCCCTTATGTATCTGAGGTAGCAAATATCTACCATCTGAGATATGTCTCATGGGTGGTTGATGCCCCGATTCTTGAACTTTATACTTCATCTATTACGAATAAGTGGAACAGGACGTTTATTTTTGACAGAGCTCTATATAACGAGATTCACCCGTTAAATCCAGACTGCGTTTTTCATCTGCCGCTTGCGGGCTCGGTGAAGCGCCGCATGCAGGTGATTAAAAATGCCAGTGGAACCCAGCGTAAGAAATTCTCGCATGATATTGCTTTTGTCGGAAGTCTTTATTCTGAGAAAAATCCACTCTCAGATGCGAAGGGACTTTCCGAGCACACCAGAGGGTATCTGCAGGGAATTATTAAGGCACAGGAGCTTGTTTACGGTTATTTTTTCATTGAAGAGCTGTTGAGCGATGAGTTGGTAGAAGAAATTAAAAAATCTCTCAAAGCCTTTCCGGCTCCGATGGAGGGCGGTTTCCTTACTGACAAGCGCACGATTGCCCAGGAATATATCGGAAACGCTGTAACCGCCGCGGAGCGAGAAGATACTTTTCGGATGCTTTCGGAGTATTTCAATGTGTCGATTTACACTGGAAGTGACACCTCTGAGATGCCTCACATTCACAACCTCGGGCTCGCGAAGTCACAGGAGGAGATGCCGATTATTTTTAACAGATCAAAAATAAATATCAACACCACCTCGAAGCCAATCAGGACCGGGCTTCCGCTGAGAATCTTCGATATCCTCTCCTGCGGCGGTTTCTGCATTTCCAACTATCAGGAAGAGATTCCTGAGCTCTTTACTCCTGGTGAAGAGATTGTTATGTATGAAAGTCTTGACGAGCTGAAAGAGCTCTGTGCCTACTACTTAGACCATGAGGACGAGCGCAGGCAGATCGCAGAGGCTGGATTCGAGAAGCTCAAGTACAATTATACTTACGAAATAGTTTTGCAGAAGCTGCTTTATACAGCCTTCTCCAAATAGTGCTTTACGGACTCTGAGTCCGTAAAAAGTTGCATGGGAATGCGTAGTATGACGATAGGAACTGAGGATGGAAATAAAAAGTAGGAAAAAAATTCTGGTATACCGCTGGAAGGCCTATAATTACGAGGATGTGATCACATCGTTTGAGAGGGCCGGGTACCAGGTCAAGTGCATCTACCAGAAGCTGATGAGCTATGATGTAAATGGCGAGTTTGCTGAAAAAATAGAACGCGAGCTTGCAAGTGAAACCTATGAGTTCGTATTCACGATAAATTATTTCCCGGTAATCTCAGATTCCTGCCAGAAAATGGGGATCGAGTACGTAAGCTATAGCTGCGACAGCCCGCTGATCTCGATGTATCATGAGTCGGTTTTTAACGATGTAAATCGTATATTTTTATTTGATGTCGAGTCAGTTGCGAGGTTTCGAGCTCTTGGCGTTAAGCATGTGAAGTATCTGCCACTAGGGGTTGATGTCGCCCGACTCGATGAACTTCTAAAAAAGCCATCTCCATTTTCAGAAGAGATGACGCAGACACTTCAAAGCTCCTTAAGCTTTGTGGGCTCACTCTATGAGAAAAATTCATACGACAAAACGAGGGAGGCGCTGCCTGAGTATCTGCAGGGATACTTCGATGCGTGTATGGAGATTGAAAGCAGGAGGTTCGGGACCGAGCATTTTTTCGATGAAATGATGACGACAGAAATCGGCGAGGAACTGATGGAGCATCTTGATTTCAAAAAATCGGAACGCTCTTTTTCTGAGCTGCCGTTTGTTTTCTCAGTGACTTCCCTTGGATTTAAGTGCGCGCAGATTCAGAGAAAGCGGGAGCTTGCCACTCTTTCGAGGACGCACTCAGTCTGTCTTTTTACGGAAAGCGACACTGAAGATCTTTTTTCTGTGAAAAATATGGGGCCGGCAGACTACCGGCTCATCATGCCGTGGGTGTTCAACAAATCGGCGGTAAATCTTAATTTTACAATACCAAATATCCATACAGGGATACCGCTTCGTGTATGGGATGTCTTAGGTGCCCGTGGTTTTCTTTTTACAAATCATCAGAAAGAGCTTGGCAGCTTTTTTAAGGACGGAGAAGATCTAGTCTGGTTTGAGAGTGAGGACGAGCTTATCGACAAAGCTGATTTTTACATGGATGAAAAAAATGCCTCCCTGCGGGATAAGATCTCGCAGAGAGGTTATGAAAAAGTGGCTTCGTACCACACGTTTGATCAGAGGATATCACAGCTTCTCGTCGATAAGGAGGCCTGAATAAGGGCTCGTCGCATAGACTGCTGTAAAGTAGTTCTTCGTCGGGTCCTTGTACTCGACTGTGATTTTCTTCACGTAGCGCATCGGGTCAATCGAGGACTTTTCGGCTTCTCTGTGAAGAGCGGCCTTGAAGCTGTTCAAACTGTGAAATGCTTCTTTGACACCTGGGCCTGAGACTGACTCGTCGAGCTTATCCTTATCTATCTGCAGCAGGCCGAAGTCATCATGGGTGATGCCGATACTTTCAAGCTGATCCTTAAGAGCATTGCTTACAGAAGACATCTCCTTTACAAGGCTTTCATCGCCGCTGGTGTCAGCGTATTTCTGCCCTACAGCGATAAAGCTGTTGTAGGAATCGATAAGCTCTGAAACAGAATCCGTGATCATATCGGTATCAGCTTTAAAGCCTATCGTAACAGGCTTCCCGGGCTCCGTCGTATTTTTTAAATCAATCGCAAAGCGCTGGTTTATAGTAAAGGAGTTCGACAGGGCATGGTGCTCCGTACCGTTTAATGCGAAAGTGGCATTCTCAGCCGGCTGTGTTACCTCATCGATGCCCAGCGCCTTGATAGCATTGTAGCTCGCACCGGAGCTGATCTTAAATAAGTAATTCTCAGTAGATGAAAGTCCGGTCTGCTTCGACGTGATCACAAGCGAAGACATTCGCCCGTAGTCCTTAACCTCAGCAGTAAGTCCTGTGTCTGATTTATTAATCAGGCGTTCAATCTTCTGCTGAACATCGAGGTTTGTATCTCCATTATTTACTGTAAACTGGAACTCGTATGAGCCTGAATTCGTATCGAGGTCGAAGCTGTAGGAGTCAGGCTTGAAGTCACTGCTGGTCTTTACCAGCGGATGGCCCTCGTTTACCTGAGGCTTAGCCAGGCTCTTTACATCTATTGTAAAAGTAGAAGAGGTGTCGACATCGTCAGACTGGCTTCCTATATAGTCTACAGAGACCTGATCCTCGTTTGAAGAGTAGGCCTTTTTTTCATTCAGGACAGATTCTATACTTCCTGAACCGCCGCCCATCTTTGTCACGATGTTTTCCATCTGGTGGGCGTTGGCCTTCAAATCTATGGCAAATTCTGCTACACGTGGGGTATAGTCGATTTTATATACAGGGGAATTCCTGTTAGTGCGGACCATACGGCTGTAAACGTCGCGCAGTTCGCTCTTTTTATGGTTATCATACTTCGCGGAGGAAGTCTGATTGCCGTATGTGGACATGAGGTAGCCTAAAACTACCGTGCTGTTAATGATGGCCATGAGCACTTCCTCCTTTCTTCCGTGAAACTATACTGACAGGACTCAGGAATCCTTTTCCTGGAGCAATTACCAGGCGACTGCAATAATAAATGCGTCACCGCTTACGCCTGTCAGTATGAAAATGCCGGCGCATAATAAGTCAAAGTATAAATTTATACTGTAATACTACCACGTTTTAATGTAAAAATAAAGGAAAATTTGAAGAAAATGTGAAAATACTTGACAAGGGACTCACGTCGTGATATTATGTCACGGTGACGGAAGGCAGGGCCTTATTTTTTTGTGCAAAATTAGCGGATAGAGCACGAGAGAAGAAAGCCCTAAAACACAACAAATACATTGATTTGGAGGTGGAAGTTGTGCGTACAAAAATAACACTTGCCTGCACAGAATGTCAGCACAGGAATTATAACCTGACAAAAGACAAGAAGACACATCCCGAGAGAATGGAGATCAAGAAGTACTGCCCATTCTGCAGAAAACACACTTTACATAAGGAAACCAAGTAAAGGAGCGTTCTATGGCAGAAGCAAAGACAAAGACGAAGAAAAAGAGAATTTCCGAATGGTGGGATGGAATTAAGACCGAATTCGGAAAGATCGTCTGGGCAGACAGAAAGACCGTTGGTCGCCAGACCACATCTGTGGTCATCATTTCTATCATCCTCGGACTGCTTATCGTATTTTTTGATATGATAATCCAGTACGGCGTTGATAAGTTTGTAAAGCTCTGATAAGAGATTGGCTTTGGAATTTCTGATGGAGGAGATGCGTTAATGGCAGAGACAGAAGATTCAGCAAAGTGGTATGTAGCCCATACCTATTCCGGCTATGAGAACAAAGTTAAGACCACTATTGAAGAAGCGGTAGCGAACCGTCATCTTGAGGATCAGATCCTCGAGGTAAGAGTTCCGACCGAGGAGGTCTCAGAAGTAAAGAACGGCAAAAAGCGCACGGTTTCAAAGAAACTCTTCCCGGGTTATGTACTGGTCAAAATGATCATGAACGACGACACCTGGTATGTCGTACGTAACACCCGTGGAGTTACAGGTTTCGTTGGACCTGGAAGCAAGCCGGTACCTCTTTCTGATTATGAGATGAGAAGCCTTGGCATAAAGACAAAGCCTGTAGTAGACGTTGATTTTGCCGAGGGAGATACTGTTTCTGTTATCGGTGGTATCTGGAAGGATACGACCGGAGTCATCACTGCCTTGAATCCAGGAAAGCAGACGGTCACTATCTCAGTCGAGATGTTCGGGCGCGAAACCCCAGTAGAGATTGGGTTCGCAGATGTTAGGAAGATCTGATCCGGCTATGGTCAGATCCAGGAAGGAGAATTAACGTGGCAAAGAAGATCGAAGGTTATATCAAGCTTCAGATTCAGGCCGGCAAAGCTACACCGGCTCCACCAGTTGGCCCGGCACTTGGTCAGCATGGTGTAAACATCGTAGAGTTCACGAAGCAGTTCAACGCAAAGACAGCTGATATGGGAGACACAGTCGTTCCTACAATCATCACTGTTTACGCTGACAGAAGCTTCACATTTATCACAAAGACTCCGCCAGCAGCCGTTCTTATCAAGAAGGCATGCAAGCTTTCTAAAGCTTCAGGCGAGCCAAACAAGAACAAGGTCGCAAAGATCACAAAGGCTCAGCTTCAGGAAATCGCTGAGACAAAGATGCCTGACCTCAACGCCGCTAATATCGAGTCCGCTATCTCGATGATCGCCGGCACAGCAAGGTCAATGGGCGTAGAAGTTACCGATTAATAGTAACCAGGTAACGAGACGAAGCGTGGGAGGGAACCTCTTCCCATAAACACCACAGGAGGAATTTTTCACCATGAAGAAAAGAGGAAAAAAGTATCAGGACGCTGTAAAGTCCTTTGATAAAACAAAGCAGTACGATCCGGCAGAAGCCGTATCAATCGTAAAGAAAAATGCCACTGCTAAGTTCGACGAGACCATCGAAGTTCATATCCGTACAGGATGTGACGGCCGTCATGCTGATCAGCAGATCCGTGGCGCTGTTGTTCTTCCTCATGGAACAGGAAAGACTGTTCGTGTCCTTGTATTCGCAAAGGGTGCAAAGGCTGATGAGGCACAGGCTGCTGGAGCTGATTATGTAGGAGCTGAGGAGCTTATTCCAAAGATCCAGAATGAAGGATGGCTGGATTTCGACGTTGTAGTAGCTACACCAGATATGATGAGCGTTGTAGGACGTCTTGGACGTGTCTTAGGACCTAAGGGCTTAATGCCAAACCCTAAGGCTGGTACAGTTACAATGGACGTTACAAAGGCTATCAACGACATCAAAGCTGGTAAAATCGAGTATCGTCTGGACAAAGCAAATATTATCCATGTACCGGTAGGAAAGGCTTCATTCAGTGAGGCTGATCTTGCTGACAACTTCCAGTCGCTTATGGATGCCATTGTCAAGGCTCGTCCGAGCACACTTAAGGGAACTTACCTTAAGAACATCACCCTGACCTCTACTATGGGTCCTGGAGTTCGTGTTAACGCTGCAGCTTACGGTATGTAATCCGCAGAAAAAACACTTGACAAAGACATCTGATAGATGTATATTTATAAAGCTTGCCATAGACAGCAGGTGCTCATTTGAGCGCAACGCATTATGCTACCTGCCGAGGTAATGATTATTTTTTAAAGATCATTATGAATCCTGTGGCGCGTCCACAGGATTTTTTATTGCAAGCCAGAAAGACTATACTAACAGGAGGTAAAGTAAATTGGCTAAAGTCGAATTAAAACAGCCTATCGTAGACGAGATCTCTGAGCAGATCAAGGATGCACAGTCTGTTGTCATCGTTGACTATCGCGGCCTTACTGTAGCACAGGACACTGACCTGCGTAAGCAGCTCCGTGAAGCTGGCTGCACCTATAAGGTTTACAAGAACACGATGATGAAGCGTGCATTCGCAGGCACCGACTGTGAGCAGCTCTCAGATCTTCTTGAGGGAACAAACGCCGTTGCTATTTCAAAAGACGACGCTACAGCTCCAGCACGTATCATCGCAAAGGTGGCAAAGGATGCCCCGGCACTTGAGATCAAGGCTGGTATCGTAGAGGGAACCTTATATGATGCTGATGGAATGAAGACTATCGCTTCTATCCCATCAAGAGACGAGCTTCTTTCACGTCTTCTTGGTTCACTGCAGAGCCCTATCACGAACTTCGCAAGAGTTCTTAAGCAGATCGCTGATAAGGGCGGCGACGCACCAGAAGCAGCAGAGTAAACTAGAGTATGCTCGGCGCAGCCGGTCATACAAAGAAAGTCGATTTAGTATGTGCTCGGCGCAGCCGGTCATACAAAATTGAGAATTGTGTAAAGAGCGCCACAAGCGATTATATATAGACAGGGCGCGACGACTGGTGTGCTCGCGCGCTTTTATGCGCCAACGAGCGCGCCAGTCGGAATTAGCCCTGTCGACGAAATATTTCATGGCGCGACATTAAAAATTTGGAGGAAAAATAAAATGGCTAAGATGACCACAGATGAATTTATCGCAGCAATCAAAGAGCTTTCAGTTCTTGAGTTAAATGACCTTGTAAAGGCTTGTGAGGAAGAGTTCGGCGTTTCAGCAGCAGCTGGCGTTGTAGTAGCAGCAGGCGGCGCAGCAGGCGGTGCAGCAGCTGAGGAGAAGGACAGCTTCGATGTAGAGCTTACTGAGATCGGTGCTAACAAGGTTAAGGTTATCAAGGTTGTTCGTGAGGCAACTGGACTTGGACTTAAGGAAGCAAAGGATCTTGTTGATGCAGCTCCTAAGGTTATCAAGGAGGGCGCTGACAAGGCTACAGCTGATGACCTCAAGGCTAAGCTCGAGGAAGTTGGAGCAAAGGTTACTCTTAAGTAATTTATTTTTACTTGAACCATTTACGGTGCGGAAAGGCGTATGCCTTCCCGTGCCGTTTTTTTATGCATTTTTATCTTGACTTTCGGGGCGTGATTGTGATATAGTATATCGTGCTTTTACCATGGGCTCAGTTTGCGGGGTCTTTGTGCGCATTTTTGAGCAGTGGAAGGCATCATGTCAAGTATATTTTTTACGAAAGGTGAGCTTTAAATGGAGAAAAACAGAATACGTCCTGTTAAATCCGGCAAGGGCATACGAATGAGCTACGCCAGGCAGAAGGAAGTACTGGAGATGCCGAACTTCATCGAAGTTCAGAAGAAGTCATTCCAGTGGTTCTTAGACGAAGGCCTGAAGGAAGCTTTTGATGACATCAACCCTATTACGGATTTCAGCGATCATCTGAGTCTCGAGTTTGTTGATTTCAAACTCCTGAAGGACAAAGCAAAGTACACCATCCCAGAGTGCAAAGAGAGAGACGCTACATACGCAGCCCCTCTCCAGGTGAAGGTCCGTCTCTATAACAAAGAGACTGATGAAATGCAGGAGCACGAGATCTTCATGGGTGATCTGCCTCTTATGACAGAGACAGGTACTTTTGTTATAAACGGAGCAGAGCGTGTTATCGTAAGCCAGCTCGTCCGTTCTCCTGGTATCTATTATGGCATCGACCATGATAAGATCGGAAAGAGACTCTTTTCATGCACAGTAATCCCGAACCGTGGAGCCTGGCTTGAATACGAGACGGATTCGAATGACGTATTTTTTGTCCGTGTAGACCGTACCAGAAAAGTACCAGTCACTGTACTTCTTCGTGCATTAGGTCTTGGCACCAACCAGCAGATCCTCGATGTATTCGGAGATGAGCCGAAGATTAAGGCCAGCTTCGAGAAGGATCCATGCCTCGAGGGTGAGAATGCCCAGGGAAGCCATGAGAGAGGCCTTATCGAACTCTATAAGAAGATCCGTCCGGGTGAGCCAATAACAGCTGAGAACGCTGAGGGACTCATCAGCTCTATGTTCTTCGATCCGAGAAGGTATGATCTCGCAAAGGTCGGCAGATATAAGTTCAATAAAAAGCTTGCACTCCGCAGAAGAATCACAAATCATATTCTTGCAGAGGATGTAGTTGATGAGACTACAGGTGAGGTACTTGCAGAGGCAGGCACAAAGGTTACAAGAGAGCTCGCTGATACTATTCAGAACGCCGGCGTTCCTTATGTCATGATCCAGACTGAGGAGAGAAATGTCAAAGTCTTATCAAATATGATGGTAGACCTTAAGGCATATGTAGACTTCGACCCTCTTAAGGAAGTAGGCATCAAGGAGAAGGTCTACTATCCTGTCCTTAAGACTATCCTCGACGAGTGCGGAGATGACACAGAAGCGTTAAAGGAAGCTCTTGTAAGAGACAAGAATGACCTTGTTCCGAAGCATATTACAAAAGAGGATATTTTTGCCTCAATCAACTATAATATGCACCTCGAGTGGGGCATTGGTACAGACGACGACATCGACCACTTAGGAAACCGTCGTGTACGTGCCGTTGGTGAGCTGTTACAGAACCAGTATAGAATCGGTCTTTCAAGACTTGAGAGAGTCGTTCGTGAGAGAATGACTACAACTGACGCAGCAGAGATCCAGCCTCAGAAGCTCATAAATATCAAGCCTGTTACAGCAGCTATCAAGGAGTTCTTTGGTTCATCACAGCTGTCTCAGTTCATGGACCAGAACAACCCGCTTTCAGAGCTTACACATAAGAGACGTCTTTCAGCCCTTGGACCTGGTGGTCTTTCAAGAGACCGTGCCGGATTCGAGGTACGTGATGTCCACTATACACACTACGGCCGTATGTGTCCTATCGAGACACCAGAAGGACCGAACATCGGACTCATCAACTCTCTTGCCAGCTACGCGAGAATCAATGAGTACGGTTTCATTGAGGCACCTTACCGTAAGATAGATAAATCTGATCCTAAGAATCCGCGTGTCACAAACGAAGTAGTCTATATGACCGCAGATGAAGAGGATAATTACCATGTAGCACAGGCAAACGAAAAGCTCGATGCTGACGGACATTTTGTCAGACAGATGGTAGCCGGACGTTTCAGAGAAGAAACTCAGGAGTACGACAGGTCACTCTTCGACTTTATGGATGTGTCTCCTCGAATGGTATTCTCAGTTGCTACAGCCCTTATCCCGTTCCTGCAGAACGATGACGCAAACCGTGCGCTGATGGGTTCCAACATGCAGCGTCAGGCCGTACCTCTTCTTACTACAGAGGCACCAGTCGTTGGAACTGCTATGGAAGGAAGAGCAGCACGTGACTCAGGAGATTGCGTTCTTGCAAAGCATGCAGGTGTCGTAGAGAGATCTGAGTCTACGAGAATCGTTGTCCGCACAGATGACGGTCAGAGAGATGAGTACATCCTCATAAAGTTCCAGAGATCGAACCAGTCGAACTGCTACAATCAGCGTCCTATCGTATTCAAGGGCGACAGAGTAGAGGAGGGCGAGGTAATCGCTGATGGCCCATCTACCAAGAACGGAGAGCTTTCATTAGGTAAGAACCCGCTGATCGGATTCATGACCTGGGAAGGTTACAACTACGAGGACGCCGTACTTTTATCAGAGAGACTTGTCAGAGACGATGTCTTCACCTCTATCCATATGGAGGAGTTCGATATCGAGGCTCGTGAGACAAAGCTCGGACCTGAGGAGATTACAAAGGAAGTACCTGGAGTTGGTGCTGACGCTTTAAAGGATCTCGATTCAGACGGTATCATCCGTATCGGCGCTGAGGTAAGAGCTGGAGATATCCTTGTTGGAAAAGTAACCCCTAAGGGCGAGACAGAGCTTACCGCAGAGGAGAGACTTCTCCGTGCTATCTTTGGTGAGAAGGCAAGAGAGGTTCGTGATACCTCACTTCGTGTACCTCATGGATATTACGGAATCGTAGTTGCTGCAAAGACATTTACAAGAGAAAACGACGAGCTGGCTCCTGGAGTAAACAAGTCAGTCCGTATCTACATAGCTCAGAAGAGAAAGATTTCAGTCGGTGATAAGATGGCCGGTCGTCACGGAAACAAGGGTGTTGTTTCACGTGTACTTCCAGTTGAGGATATGCCTTATCTGCCAAATGGCCGTCCACTTGATATCTGCCTTAACCCGATGGGCGTACCTTCACGTATGAATATCGGACAGGTGCTTGAAATCCATCTTTCACTTGCAGCAAAGGTATTAGGCTTTAATATCGAGACACCTGTATTTGATGGTGCAAACGAGAATGATATCGCCGATGCTCTTGCTATGGCAAATGATTATGCCAGAATCGACCTTACCGGAAAGGATAAGGAGAGAGGCTTTACAAATAACAATGGTCAGGAATCCATTACCTGGGATGAGTTCAAGGAGAAGTACGAGGGCTCTGTAAATGCCGATGTCATGAATTATCTGTGGGAGCACAGAGAGCATACAAAGCAGTGGCACGGTGTAGCTATTGGTCAGGATGGTAAGGTTCAGCTTCGTGATGGAAGAACCGGTGAAGAATTCCCTTCAGCTGTAACTATCGGACACATGCACTACCTGAAACTCCATCACCTCGTAGATGATAAGATTCATGCCCGTTCTACTGGTCCGTACTCACTCGTTACACAGCAGCCTCTCGGTGGTAAAGCTCAGTTCGGTGGACAGCGTTTCGGAGAAATGGAGGTTTGGGCTCTTGAGGCTTATGGCGCAGCCTATACACTCCAGGAAATCCTTACCATGAAATCCGATGATGTGGTAGGCCGTGTAAAGACTTACGAGGCTATTATCAAGGGACAGAACATCCCGGCTCCAGGTATCCCTGAGTCATTCAAGGTTATGCTCAAGGAGCTCCAGTCACTATGCCTTGACGTCAAGGTTCTTGATGACAAGGGCGAGGAAGTGAAGCTTATGGAGTCACAGGACTACGGTAACACGAACATTAATAAGCTTATTTCTGATGACAGCAGGGATTATGCCTTTGAGAAGAGCGAGAATTTCGAGAAGGCCGGTTTCACACATCAGGAGATAAATACTCAGACAGGTGAGTTTGAGAACGTTTCTTCAGATGATAATGACAGCGATGATGATCTCGACGACGATTTTGAGCTTGATCCACAGAAGCTTGCTTCAGAGCTCTCAAATCTGTCAGATGACGAATAAGGGAAGGAGAAATTGATGCCGGAAAAAAAGGAAAAAACCACAAATCAGTCTATCGGTTTTGATTCGATAAAGATCGGTCTGGCTTCTCCGGAACAGATAAGGGAGTGGTCTCACGGTGAGGTTAAGAAGCCTGAGACCATAAATTACCGTACATTAAAGCCTGAGAAGGATGGACTTTTCTGCGAAAAGATCTTTGGACCTACAAAGGACTGGGAGTGTCACTGCGGAAAATACAAGAAGATCCGTTATAAGGGTGTTGTCTGTGACCGATGCGGAGTCGAGGTCACAAAGGCATCTGTAAGACGTGAGAGAATGGGCCACATCGAGCTTGCTGCTCCAGTATCACATATCTGGTACTTCAAGGGCATCCCTTCACGTATGGGACTCATTCTTGACCTTTCTCCAAGGGTACTTGAGAGAGTTCTCTATTTTGCAGCATATATCGTTCTTGATCCTAAGGATACACCGCTTCAGAAGAAGCAGGTACTCTCAGAACAGGAATATCAGTCATACGTAGATCAGTACGGAGTTGATGGTTTCCGTGCAGGAATGGGAGCCGAGGCTATTCAGGAACTCCTTAAGGAGATCGACCTCGACAAGGATTCTACAGAGCTTACAGAAGAGCTTGAGAATGCTTCAGGCCAGAAGAGAGCCCGTATCATGAAGAGACTCGAGGTAGTCGAGGCATTCCGTGAATCAGGAAACAGACCTGAGTGGATGATCTTAAACGTTCTTCCAGTCATTCCACCTGATCTTCGTCCAATGGTACAGCTCGACGGAGGCAGATTTGCTACATCTGACTTAAACGATCTGTACAGACGTATCATTAACAGAAATAATCGTCTCAGAAGACTTCTTGAGCTCGCTGCTCCTGATATCATCATCAGGAACGAGAAGCGTATGCTCCAGGAGGCAGTTGATGCACTTATAGATAACGGCCGCCGTGGAAGAGCTGTTACAGGACCTGGAAACAGAGCCCTCAAGTCTCTTTCAGACATGCTCAAGGGTAAGAACGGAAGATTCCGTCAGAACCTCCTTGGAAAACGTGTTGACTATTCAGGACGTTCCGTTATCGTCGTTGGACCAGACCTTAAGATGTATCAGTGTGGTCTTCCAAAGGAGATGGCTATCGAGCTCTTCAAACCTTTCGTTATGAGAGAGCTTGTTCATACAGGATATGCTACGAACATCAAGAATGCAAAGAAGATGGTCGAGAAGCAGAATGATCCGAGAGTCTGGGATGTCCTTGAGGACGTCATCAAAGAGCATCCGGTTATGCTCAACCGTGCTCCGACACTTCACAGACTTGGTATTCAGGCATTTGAGCCAATCCTTGTAGAAGGAAAGGCAATAAGACTCCATCCTATGGTCTGCGCCGCATTCAATGCCGACTTCGATGGAGACCAGATGGCTGTCCATCTTCCTCTTACTCAGGAAGCACAGGCAGAGTGCCGTTTCATGCTGCTTTCACCAAACAACCTCTTAAAGCCTTCAGACGGCGGAGTTGTCGCAGTACCTGGACAGGATATGGTCCTCGGTATCTACTACATGACTCAGGAACGTCAGGGTGTAAAGGGCGAAGGCAAGATTTTCAGAAGCATGAATGAAGCACTTCTTGCTCATGAGAACGGAGAGCTTGACTGGCATGCCAGAATCAAGGTCCGTGTCAGAAAGACTATGCCGGATGGCAGAGAACTCTGCGGACTTGTAGAGTCAACTCTCGGACGTTTTATCGTAAATGAGGCTATTCCTCAGGATCTCGGATTTGTCGACAGAAGCATTCCGGGAAATGAGTTAAAGCTCGAAGTCGATAAGATGATAAAGAAAAAAGACCAGAAGGCCATCCTTGAAAAGGTTATGCATAAGCATGGCGCTACAAGGACAGCCGAGGTTCTCGATGATATAAAGGCAATGGGCTACAAGTATTGTACGCTCTCATCTCTGTCAGTTTCTATTTCAGATATGACAGTGCCGCCTCAGAAGCCAGAGCTTATCGCAGGCGCAGAGAAGACTGTTGATAAAATCAACAAGAAGTACAGAAGAGGTCTTCTCACTGAGGGTGAGCGTTACAAAGAGGTTATCGAGACCTGGGAGAAGACAGATAAGGAACTTACAGATGACCTCTTAAATGGTCTCGATGCTCAGAACGAGATCTACATGATGGCAGACTCAGGAGCCCGTGGTTCTGATAAGCAGATCAAGCAGCTTGCTGGTATGCGTGGACTGATGGCCGATACAACTGGTCACACCATCGAGATGCCTATCAAGTCGAACTTCCGTGAAGGTCTTGACGTACTCGAGTATTTCATGTCAGCTCATGGTGCTCGTAAGGGAATGTCAGATACAGCTCTTCGTACAGCGGATTCAGGATACCTGACCAGACGAATGGTTGATGTATCTCAGGAGCTTATCATTAAGGAGAATGACTGTAACGAGGGCAAGGACAGACCTACACCTGGTATGTACGTCAGTGCATTCACCAGTGGTAAGGAGGTCATCGAGGAGCTTCAGGATCGTATCACAGGCCGTTTCGCAGCTGAAACTATCTGCGACGCTGATGGTAATGTCATCGTAAAAGAGAATCATATGATCACTCCTGCCCGTGCAGAAGCTATCTGCACCAAGGGTGTTGATAAGGACGGAAAGCCAGTAACCAGAGTAAAGATCAGAAGTATCCTTTCCTGCCGCTGCAAGAATGGTATCTGCGCAAAGTGCTATGGTGCGAACATGGCTACCGGACAGCCTGTACAGGTTGGTGAGGCTGTTGGTATCATCGCAGCCCAGTCTATCGGTGAGCCTGGTACACAGCTTACAATGCGTACCTTCCACTCAGGCGGTGTTGCCGGAACTGATATCACCCAGGGTCTTCCTCGTGTAGAGGAGCTTTTCGAGGCCCGTAGACCTAAGGGTATGGCAACCATTACAGAGATCGCTGGTACTGTTCATATCCGCGAGGATAAGAATCACCAGGAGATCGATGTCGTATCAGATGATGGTGAGACAAAGTCTTACCTGATCACCTACGGAAGCCACATCAGTGTTACTGATGGAGCTCATGTAGAGGCTGGTGATCCGCTTACAGCTGGTTCTATCAATCCTCATGATCTGCTCGATGTCCGTGGTATCGAAGCTGTTCAGGACTACATCCTTCAGGAAGTACAGCGAGTTTACAGACTGCAGGGTGTTGAGATTTCTGATAAGCATATCGAGGTCATCGTTCGTCAGATGATGAAGAAGGTCCGCATAGAGCAGGCTGGAGATTCAAACTTCCTTCCTGGAAGCCAGGTGGATTTCCTCGATTTCGAGGATACAAATGAGGAGCTCGAGAAGGAAGGCAAGGAGCCAGCAGAAGGCGAGCGTGTACTTCTTGGTATTACCAAGGCCGCACTTGCTACTGATTCGTTCCTGTCAGCCGCATCATTCCAGGAGACGACAAAGGTACTTACCGATGCCGCAATCAAGGGAAAGGTCGACCATCTCCAGGGCTTGAAGGAGAACGTTATCATCGGAAAACTTATTCCGGCCGGAACTGGTATGAAGCGTTACAGAGACATCAAGCTCAATACAGATTATCAGACGAAGCTTGTGGATGAAAACGGAGAAGAAGAGGAATTAGTAGAGGCCGAAGAGGCAGCTGCAGCACCAGCTTCAGATACCGTTGATATCGATTAATGAATTTTAGCGGCCCGCCGGCGTTAAGCTGGCGGGCTTTTTTGAAAAAATGAACGAAAAAGTATCTATCATAACACCGTGCTACAACGGTGCAAAATACATTGGAGAGACCATCGAATCTGTGCTCGCTCAGGACTATAAGGACTGGGAGATGCTTATTGTAAACGACGGCTCTTCTGACAACTCAGTGGAGGTCATCTCCTCTTATGTCGAGAAGGATCCGAGGATAAGACTTATAAACCAGCCAAACGGAGGATCTGCAAACGCAAGAAATAATGGCATAAGGCAGGCCACAGGCCGCTATATAGCTCTTCTTGACGCTGATGATCTGTGGAATCCGGACTTTCTTTCGGAACAGCTTTTATTTTTAAAAGAAAAAAAAGCTGCGGTAGTCTGCTCGAGCTACGCTCATATAGATGAGAACTCAAGGGTTTTTGGAAAAGTAGACGTGGCCAAGCCTGTGATAACGCTTAAGGACATGTATGTGATGAACAGAATCGGCTGTCTTACAGGGCTTTATGACGCCGGCACATATGGCAAGGTGTATCTACGCGAGGAGCTTAAGAGCCTGCGCGACGACTACGCCTACTGGATCGACTGCGTCAAAAAGACCGGTGTCGCATATGGAAACCAGAAAGTCCTTGCGAGGTATCGTGTGCTTGGCTCTTCTACTACCGGAAACAAGAAAAAGCTGATAAAGGTGCAGTGGCGTTTTTACAGGGAATACCTGCATTTGAATCCGTTTTCTGCCTGTGTAAACCTTATTTGCTGGGGTGCGGCAGGCCTTAAAAAATTCAGGAGCTGATATGTTTAAACTGTGTGAATATCAAAATCTCACGATTGCCCGTTTCAAGGAATTCGGCGCGCTTCTTGAGGAAAATAAAGATGACGAGAAGAGGGTTCTTCTGCCTTCAAAGGAACTTCCTGAGGATGCGGAAATCGGGGACACCATAAAGGTTTTTATCTACCTCGACAGTAAGGACAGGATGATCGCGACGACTAAGGAGCCTCGTATCACCTTAGATCAGGTGAAGACTCTTACTGTAACTGATGTGACAAAAATCGGACTTTTTCTAGACTGGGGCCTTCCGAAGGATTTGCTGCTGCCTTTCCATGAGATAAATGGAAAGCCTGAAAAGGGTGACGAGGTGCTTGTCCGCCTCTATATAGATAAGAGCGGCCGTCCGGCGGCTACCATGCGCCATCTATATCATTATCTGAGAACCGACAGTCCGTACAAAAAAGGCGATATGGTCGAGGGACGAATCTATGAGTTCGGCCATGACTTCGGGACATTTGTTGCGGTAGACGATATTTTTTCAGGAATGATACCGAGGCATGAGGACACGAGTCATCTCAGGAGTGGCGACGTGATAAATCTCAAGGTTACGGATGTTAAGCCTGACGGAAAGCTTGCGCTTACGACCAGAAAAGAGGCCTATCAGGAGCTGGATGAGGACGGCGCGAAGCTGATGGAGATCATCGAGTCGTACGCTGGCGTTCTGCCTTTTACAGAGAAGGCATCACCTGAGGTCATCAAGCGTGAGACAGGGCTCTCAAAGGCCGCGTTCAAGCGTGCCATAGGGCACTTATACAAGGAGCGGAAAATAACCCTTGACGGCGGAAAAATCAGGAAAGCGTAAGAAAGGAATAATACATGTACGATACAGTTATTGTGGGCAGCGGACCGGCTGGGCTTACTGCCGGTATCTATGCGAAGAGAGCTGGACTTGAGGCTCTTATAATTGAGAATACTCCTGTTGGCGGCGGGCAGATCGCTACGACTGACAGGGTTGACAATTATCCGGGACTTCTGGGTATCAATGGCATGGAGCTCGGTATGAAGTTCAGAGAGCATGCTGAGAAGCTTGGCTGTGAGTTTAAGGACGGTCAGGTGGTAAGCGTTGATGACAGGGTTTCTTCGAAGATCGTAAAGCTGGAGAGTGGCGAGGAGATTGAGACAAAAACTGTTATTTTAGCTCTTGGTGCTGACCATAGTAAACTTGGAGTTCCTGGCGAGGATGAGCTCAGAGGCAAGGGCGTTTCATACTGCGCTACCTGTGACGGTGCTTTTTTCAGGGGTAAGGAAGTTGCAGTAATAGGTGGCGGAGACGTTGCCTTGGGTGATGCCATCTATCTCTCAAAATTTGTTAAAAAGGTCTATCTGATCCACAGGAGAGACCAGTTCCGCGGAGCAAAGTCCCTTGCTGATGAGGCTGCCTCAAAGGAAAATGTTACATTTTTGTATGATACTGTTGTAACAAATATTAATGGCTCCGAAAACGTTACAGGAGTGGAGACTCTTAACAAAAAAACAGGCGAAAAGGGAACTCTTGCAGTAAACGGAGTGTTCATTGCTGTAGGAACTACTCCTAATGCAAATGGTATTTCTGGTCTCCCTGAGACTGATGAAAAAGGCTATATAAAGGCTGGAGAGGACTGCGCTACAAGCATTCCTGGCGTTTTCGTGGCAGGTGATCTGCGTACTAAAAAGCTGCGCCAGGTGATCACAGCGGCAGCCGACGGAGCTAATGCGATAACAAGTGTTCAGGACTTCTTAAAGATTTAAAATTTTCAAGAAAAATTCAAGATTTTTTCAAGGAATTGCTTGACAAATCGCCTCTAAGAGTGTATATTAACATTTGTAACAAATTTGTAATAAATGTTAAGCTATACATAACAATTAATAGAGGAAAGATATTAGATGAACCGTAATCGCAGAATTCAGGCAGCAGCACTTACACTTTCAGCAGGAATTATGTTAACCGGAGCTTATGTTAACGCTTCCGCAGCTCCTTTAGCAGGAGCTTCAGCTACTATCCTTGAGGCAGCAGCTGAGGATTCAGCTTCAGCAGATGTCAGCTCACAGGTAACGGGTACAGGATCTACTCTTTCAGGTGTAAGCCGTGTACTTGCAGAGACAGTTTCAGATACATCAGAGCAGCTCGATGAAGAAGAGCAGCAGGCCGAGGAAGCAAAGGCCGTTGAGCAGGCTAAGTACGATAAGCTTGCTATCGCAGAAGTATCTGATTACGCAAATGTCAGAAAGAAGCCGAGCTCAGATTCAAAGCTCGTTGGCTTTATCTACAATGATAATCTTGGCCATGTCCTTGATACAAAGGGTGACTGGACAAAGATTCAGTCTGGTGATGTAACAGGCTGGGTTAAGAACGATTATCTCACAGTTGGCAGTGAGAAGGCTGTAAAGGCTGCCGCTACCAAGGTTGCTACAGTAAATACCACAACTCTTAAGGTCAGAGAAAAGGCTGACAAGGATTCAGATGTTCTTGACTTAGTTCCTGGTTCAACAAAGCTTAAGGTTGTAAGCACTAAGAACGATGAGTGGGTAAAGGTTAAGGTTGATGACGATTATGGCTATGTATCATCTGATTATGTAACTGTAAAGGAAGTTTTCCATCATGCTAAGACCGTTGCCGCTGTAAAGGCTGCTAAGGCCGCTGCGTTAAAGGCAGCTTCAAGAAGCGTTGCTGATGGTAATACAGACAGCAGCTCAAGCTCTTCATCAAGCAGCTCTGGTTCTTCAT
The DNA here is from genome assembly GCA_900316165.1 of uncultured Lachnospiraceae bacterium. Lineage (GTDB taxonomy): Bacteria > Bacillota > Clostridia > Lachnospirales > Lachnospiraceae > Weimeria. Next base: position 54,834 of record ONBW01000011.1, read on the forward strand.
CAAGCAGTTCAAGCTCTTCATACAGCGCTCCTTCAGGTGGAAGCGGAAGCTCAGTTGCAAGCTTTGCCTGCCAGTTCGTTGGTAATCCTTATGTATGGGGCGGCACTTCTCTTACAAACGGAGCTGACTGCTCAGGCTTCGTAATGAGTGTTTACAGAAACTTCGGTGTAAGCCTTCCTCATTCTTCATATGCTGACAGAAGCGTTGGACGTGCTGTTTCTACATCTGATATGCAGCCTGGTGATATCGTATGCTACAGCGGTCACGTTGCTCTCTATATCGGAGGCGGACGTATCGTTCATGCATCAAATGCCCGCGACGGTATCAAGATTTCAAACTGCAGCTACAGATCAATCGTTGCAGTTCGCCGTGTCCTGTAATTTATAATTATTGAGAATGTTAATACCGCATCCGGTTCCCCGGGTGCGGTATTTTTTGTGAAAATTATAGTGGATTACGTACAGAAATGTGAGAAACCAAAAACTGTCTGTAAATATGGTCAGAATATTACGGACAGTTTTAGATGAAATTGAAATATGTATGTAAAGCTGGTAGCTGGGTGCCTTGATAAAAACAGAAAAAAATTTATAATAAATTATGAAGCAGAAATAATACAGGAGAATGAATGAAATGCGTGTAAAGCTTACAGTCGCATACGACGGCACTTCCTACTGCGGCTGGCAGGTACAGCCGAACGGGATTACAATACAGGAAAAATTAAACCAGGCTGTCTCTGATCTATTTGGGGCTGACATACAGACTATTGGTGCAAGCCGTACAGATTCAGGGGTTCATGCCCTTGGCAATGTAGCTGTTTTCGATGCTGACACAAGGATGCCGGCTGATAAGATTGCTTTCGCTCTGAACGAAAGACTTACAAGGGATATTGTAATTCAAAAATCCGAAGAGGTTCCGGCAGATTTCCACCCGCGTTTTGCAAAGACAAACAAGGTCTATGAGTATCGGATTTTAAACCGAACCTTTCCTGATCCACTGCTTGCGAGGTACACGTATTTTTTCCATAGAAGGCTTGATGTGAAGCTTATGAACGCTGAGGCACAGGCGCTTGTAGGTGAGCACGATTTCACAAGCTTTGCCTCAATCAAATCACAGACGAATTCATTTGTCAGAACGATTCACCAGATTTCTGTGACGAGAGATGATACCGACGTGATTACGATTCATGTCGAGGGAAATGGATTTCTTTATAACCAGGTCAGAATTATTGCTGGGAGCCTGATTCTGGTGGGCTCAGGGCAGCGTGAGGCAGGCTTTATAAAAGAGGCACTTGAAGCGCATGACAGAGAGGCCTCAGGTCCGACAGCTCCGCCAGAAGGACTGCTGCTTGTAAGAATAGATTACTAAAGAATAAATGATTGGAGAATATATGCAGGATAAATATGGAATTAATGTAAAAAAATGGGCTAGGGATCATCAGAAGGTCGTTGAGGATTTTCTTAATGAAGATCATACGAGGGAAGAGACGCAAAAGATGCTGGCTTATCATCTTAGAAAATTATCTTTTCTGCAGCATGAGAGGCTGGTTCATTTGATAGTTGTATTCTTTACAATTGTGATAACGCTTTTTGCGCTTGTGATAGTGCTTTTTCTGCCTGATACGCTTATAGCGTCCGGACCAATTTTCCTTGGATTTCTTATATTGCTCGCATTTTACCTGGCACACTACTTTTTCCTTGAAAATACAGTCCAGCACTGGTACAGGCTCTACGAAGAGCTTCTCAAGAACTTACAAGGCTGATATTTTAAGAAATAATGCCTGTGGGGCGTGTTATTAATCGTGCTTTTTTACACTGATATCACATTATTATTTTGTCACTTTAATTTTGACAGCTTGGCAACTTGCACAAAAGTGACAGATAATAATTGTGCAAGACTTACAAAAAACAAAAAAATCAGAAAACGGGGTTGACATCTGGGGCGTAAAGTATTAACATACAACCATAGAGAAACAAAGGAAGCTTCCTAGAAACAAAGCATACGTGAAGGCGGTGAGCAGAAAAACTTCAGGTTTTTACTAAAGCATGAAACTCATTAAACTTTCAAACAAAAATACCTATGTCAGCTCTCACCGGATGAGCTTATAGAAAAGCTACAATTAGTGAGAATAGATCCGAGTAGAGAAAAGGTCGGAATTTTTGGCAGAATCTGAGGGCATCTGAGGAGCTGTCGGGTCATAAACCTGTAAACCATTTTTGAAGTCTGCTGAGCAGTGGCTAGTGTTTTATGCAGACGGAAATCATTTTAGTAACCGATAAATTAAGAGAGCGGAAGTAGCGAACGCGTCGCATGAATAGAATCTGTATAGTAGAGCCTTTCTGCAGAGGCTATTATATATAAGTTGTCTGTTCAGAAACAATTAAACGAAGCATATTGAAGAACCACATGTCAAACGAGGATATGTGGTTCTTTTTTATTTTTTTAAAAAATAACCAAGTCCGCGCTTGGACTTTAAAGTGATCATGGAAAAATTGTACCAAGTCGCTTGCGCGACGGCAAACGTTAGTCTCATAATCTAGTTCTCAAATAAATATGGCAGTCTGCCTGCCGTTGTGATATTGTTGAG
>ONBW01000053.1 GCA_900316165.1 uncultured Lachnospiraceae bacterium
AGAGGACCGGGGTGGACGGACCTCCAGTGTATCAGTTGGGAACCTATCCCATTGCTGAGTAGCTGTGTCTGGAAGGGATAAACGCTGAAGGCATCTAAGTGTGAAGCCCACCCTAAGATGAGATATCCCGTCCTTTAAGGACATAAGATCCCTCATAGAGTATGAGGTAGATAGGGCAGGGGTGTAAGTACCGCAAGGTACTCAGCTGACTGTCACTAATAGATCGAAGGCTTGATCAACGTTTTATCGGAAAGATGTATGAAGTTTTGAGCGTATCTGCTTTTTTATATTCCTCGATAGCTCAATGGTAGAGCACTCGGCTGTTAACCGAGTTGTTGTAGGTTCGAGCCCTACTCGGGGAGCGACTAAAGGACTGCTGTGGCAGTTCTTTTTTTGTGCTATAAATTCAACAATCTGTAATTTGTACTTTCGTTGATCTGTAGGTCTTCCGCAGTTGGATTTTCTTTCTTCTCCCCGCAGATATCAAATCCTATAATTTTATTTGTCTCAAATGCTGCTTTTAATACTGTAATAATCTCGTCAAGCGAGTACGGTCCCTGGCTCCAGTCAGTGCGGGCGTATTCCTCTGACATTATATCCTTGTCGAGAGAAATATAGAGAGGGGTATTGACTGATTTTAATAGAGATGGCAGCTCTGATAGAGATACCGTTATTGTCTTCTTTGGAAGCGGAGATTCCTCTTCTAAGAGCGTTTCATCTACTCCTGCCATAATAATGCGCTCGAGGTTTTGAAAGCTCTCTGACGCCTCTCTTACCCAGCCTCCGCAGGATGTGATTCCGCCAAAGACTGCCGGTTTTGTGTCAGGATGATTGTCTAAAAGAAGCAGTTTATATGGGACGTTTATTTTGCGCATGAAGAAAAGCGACATGTAGTGGTAATTTCCGGAGTCGATGAAACGAATCAGTGGAATTCTTTTTAATCCATTCAACTGAGAAATGTCTTTAGAATTAGAAATGAATTTATCCCCAGACATATGGACATTTTCACATTTATCAGAATTAGTAATCACATAATCAGTTTTATCGTACAGTTCTACCCGTTTTATTATCTCTTCCTTCGCTGCATCGTCACAGTAGCAGTTGGTTCCAGGTATATCGGTCAGGTCGATTAGTGGTTTTTTACCGTTATACACTCCACTCAAATTGAAGTATAAATATTTTACAAATTCTTTTGACATTTTAACCTATTTTTTGTACAATATAGCTAAACAAGAGGCGAGTTGAAAATTCAACCAAAGTACCTGCAAAGGGGGTATTTATTATGTATCCAGTTATTTCTATCAGCCGTGAGTTCGGAAGCGGCGGTCATTCTATTGGTGAACAGGTAGCTAAACAGCTTAACGTTCCTTTCCTTGACGGCGAGATCGTTACGAAGACAGCAGAAGAGAGCGGCTATGCGAAGGAACTCATTGAGGAGCAGGGTGAAACTACCTCTGCTGCGAATAAATGGTTCGATATCTCTGCTGCTTCAGCCATGTATTTCCAGAGCCCTCAGGACGAGATATTCCTTGCACAGAGAAAGGTTATTCTCGATGCAGCTAAGAAGGGACCGTGTGTTATCGTTGGCCGCTGCAGCGACTACATCCTTAGGAACGCTGAGATTCCGTGTCTTAACGTCTTAATCCATGCCGATATGCCACATCGTATTTCAAGAGTTCTTGAGAGATACGGTGACATCACGAATGTCGATGTCAGAAAGCGTATCCAGAAGAAGGATAAGCAGAGACGGACTTATTACCGTTACTATACAGACCAGCAGTGGGGCGATTATCACAACTATGATTTGGCCCTCGATTCAGGAATCCTTGGTGAGGATACCTGTGTTCATCTGATCTGTGAGCTTGCTGCGAAGATGGATCCGGACAAGTAACAACAGCGTATGTAAACACGTAGAATACATATCAGGCTTGATACCTGTATTAAAAAATCAGCGCCCGCAAGGGCGCTTCTTTTATTTTTTAAATAAGTTTCCAGAGATGAAATACACTGCATAAAAATTTATTCTTTTTTAGAAACAGCATCCTCCCAGAACTGTACAGCTGTATCCAGCCATCCTTCTGCAATCGTATGGCAGCCTAAGCCTACGCCGTGTGGCAGGCCGAAGAACTTATCGTACTTGTAGTTGATGCCGTTGTCCTTTAAGGCCTTTGCGAGCACATCTGTATGAGCCGCTGTCGGGACCAATACGTCGTTTCCGCCGCCGAACATATAGACAGGCGGATAATCCGGAGTGATCCACTTCTGCACGCAGAGTGAATCTCTCTTTTTTTTGTTAAAATGACCTTTAGGTCCAAACATATAGAGATTTCCACGCTCAGAAAGCCAGATCCCCATCAGAGCGACCCAGATATTCCAGTAAGGGTGCTTCATCCAGTGGTTTACATTCGTCCACGGATAGCCCATGATAAGGCAGCCTGGTTTTGGAGCGTTGTATTTTTCGTAGCCCCAGGCCTTGCTTCCGAAGATACCTGCGAGGTTTCCGCCGGCTGAGAAACCTACAACCGCGTAGCCGTCCATGTCGACATTGAACTGGTCTGCCCGGGCAGAGATGAATCTGACAGCCGCTGCGAGGTCATGCATCGGTGCGTGAGACGAGCAGTCGAGACCGGCACGGTATTCGAGAACGAAGGCCGTGTAGCCCAGCTCGTTTAAGCGAGCCGCTATAGGATAGCCCTCCTTGGTCGTGCAGAGATGAGCATAGCCACCACCCGGGCAGACTATGACGCACCGGCTTCTTTTACCGGAATCATTTAAAAATACCGACAGCCTGACGACTCCTCTTTTCTTTTTTTCAGCGATTTCAGTCATCGTATAGACCGGATACTGCCTGAACCTGCCCTGTGCCCTGAGCTGTTCGATGCGGTTCAGGCCCTTTTTCTTATTACAGGCGAAAGAGCTGATGACGTACATCCGAAGCACAGAAAAAACAGTCAGAAGAAAAGACAGGATCAGATAGACCTCAAGTATCTGAATCAATGTAAAACCTAAAATCCTAAAATGCATTAACCGTGAAGTCCTCTGGCCTGGCGATCCATGTCCTCTACTACGATATCGTAGATCTCACCGAGTGAAGCACAATACTCCAGAACCTTCCAAGGCTCGTTTGTGTGGTAGTGGATTTTGATCAGATCCTCATCACCAACAGCGAGAAGACAGTCACCCTTGAAATTCTTGACAAAATAATCGTTGATGGCGTCCTCATCAAGGTCCTCACCATCAATAAGAAGCTGGGTATCATAACGGTACTCTAACATAAAAAATCCTCCTGTTTAAAAATCGATACACAGATTATATCTCATTTGCGTGTATTCTTCAATTTACATCATTAATTTTTTGTATGAAAAAACCCGCCGAAGCGGGTTCTTTAAAAATTACTGTGTGTTATTTTTTCTTATCATAGCTCTCTTTCTCTGAAGAGGATCAAGGATCTTCTTTCTGATACGGAGATGCTCAGGTGTTACCTCCAGGAGCTCATCTGTCTCGATAAAGTCAAGAGCCTGCTCGAGTGAAAGAATCTTTGGAGGCACAAGAGTTAAGGCTTCATCAGATGATGAAGTACGGGTATTTGTCAGGTGCTTCTTCTTGCAGACGTTGATCTCGATATCCTCGGCACGGCTTGAAGAACCAACGACCATTCCGGAGTAAACCTTCTCACCAGGTCCAATGAAAAGTGTACCACGATCCTGAGCTGCGAAGAGTCCATAGGTGACAGCCTCGCCTGCCTCGAATGCGATAAGAGAACCCTGCTTTCTGTATGCGATATCGCCCTTGTAAGGAGCGTAGCCGTCGAAAACGGTATTAAGGATACCGTTACCCTTTGTATCGGTCATGAAATCGCCTCTGTATCCGATAAGGCCACGGGCAGGGATAGAGAACTCAAGACGGGTATAGCCGCCTGTGATGGAATGCATTCCAAGGAGCTCACCCTTACGCTCTGAAAGCTTCTGGATTACAACGCCCTGGAACTCATCAGGAACATCGACGTAGGCTTTTTCCATAGGCTCGAGCTTCTTTCCGTTCTCATCGTAATGATAGAGGACCTCAGCCTTACTTACTGCGAACTCGTAACCCTCACGTCTCATCTCCTCGATAAGGACTGAAAGATGAAGCTCGCCACGGCCGGAAACCTTGAAGGTATCAGGACTGTCTGTATCCTCTACACGGAGAGATACATCGGTGTTTAACTCTCTGTAAAGTCTGTCTCTGATATGACGGCTTGTAACGAATTTACCCTCGGTTCCAGCGAACGGGCTGTCGTTTACCATGAAGTTCATGGCGATGGTAGGCTCTGAGATCTTCTGGAATGGGATCGCAACAGGATCACCGTCTGTTCCGCAGATCGTATCTCCGATATGAAGATCACTGATACCTGAGATAGCAACGATAGAACCAATCTTTGCTTCATCGACATCGACCTTCTGAAGCCCCTCAAACTCATAGAGCTTTGTGATACGGACATTTTCTTTCTTATCAGGATCGTGGTGGTTAACCACAACTGCATTCTGGTTCAGTTTCAGGCAGCCATTGGACACTTTTCCAATACCGATACGACCTACATAGTCGTTATAATCAATGGTGGAGATAAGTACCTGAGTGTTTGCGTCAGGATCACCTGTAGGAGCCGGGATGTATTTGAGGATTGCCTCGAAGAGAGGAGTCATGTCCTTTTTCTCGTCATCAAGCTCATTTATAGCATATCCATCCTTGGCTGAAGCGTAGATGAATGGAGCGTCGAGCTGCTCATCTGTAGCATCGAGATCCATGAAGAGCTCGAGTGTCTCATCAACAACCTCTGCAGGTCTTGCGCCTGGACGGTCAATTTTATTGATACATACTATAACAGGAAGGTTGAGGGCAAGGGCCTTCATCAGAACGAACTTCGTCTGAGGCATAACACCCTCGAAGGCATCGACAAGAAGTACGACACCATCGACCATTTTAAGGATACGCTCAACCTCACCGCCGAAATCAGCGTGTCCCGGAGTATCTACGATATTGATCTTTGTGTTTTTATACTTTACGGCAGTATTTTTGGACAGGATAGTGATACCACGCTCACGCTCGATGGCGCCAGAGTCCATGACACGGTCCTGCACTTCCTGATTCTCTCGGAAGACACCGCTCTGCCTCAGCAGCTGATCTACAAGCGTCGTTTTACCGTGATCGACATGTGCGATGATAGCGACGTTTCTGATATCTTCTCTTGTCTGAATCATTTTTACACCTCATTTTTAACTATTTGATTGCAATGCAACTTTTATATTATATCATCTGAGAAAAACAAAACAATAAGAAAAATGACGAAATTCTAATAAATATCTCAAAAAATTTAGGCAATCTGTCTGATAAGACTCTTTGCCAAAAATATACATTTGTGATAAAATAACTTAGATTATATTGTAAGCGGCAGAATGCCGAATGTCATAGAGAGGTATTTATGGCAAAAATTCAGGTGTATTATGGCCCCGGGATGGGAAAGACATCCGCGGCGCTGGGGAACGCAATAAGGGCTGCTTCAGTGGGGAAGAGTGTGTATCTGATTCAGTTTCTTAAAGGTCAGCTGGATGAGGATTATTTCAAACGGCTTGAGCCAGAGGTCAAGGCCTTTTCATTTGAGCGGAGCACGCATAATTTCAGCGAGCTGAGCGAGGAAGAAAAGAAGGAGGAGAAGCAGAATATCCTGAACGGACTAGGCTTTGCCAGAAAGGTCCTGACTACAGGTGAGTGCGATATCCTGGTTTTAGATGAATTCTTAGGCCTTTCCGATGAGGGAATAGTATCCGAGGATGATATGATAAATCTTATCTCATTAGGACCTGATTCGATGCAGCTTATCCTCACAGGGATGATCCTGCCGGATGGCCTCAGAAAAAGATGCGACCAGATTTATAAAATCATAGATGAAAGTAATAAGTAGAAGGAGAAGACATGGCAGTTTTTAAAGGAGCAGGTGTGGCAATTGTTACACCTATGAATGCCGATGAATCGGTTAATTATGATAAGCTCGAGGAGATCATAGAGGAGCAGATCGCCGGAGGTACAGATGCTATCGTTATAGTTGGTACCACGGGTGAGGGCTCTACACTTTCTATGGAAGAGCACAGCGAGTGCATAAAGAAGGCAGTTGAATTCACAAAGCACAGAATCCCTGTAGTAGCAGGCACAGGAAGCAACTGCACAGCTACAGCTATTCAGCTGACACAGGAGGCTGAGGAGCACGGCGCTGATGCTGCTCTCGTGGTTACTCCGTACTATAACAAAGCTACACAGAAGGGCCTCGTAAAGCATTACAGCGCTATAGCTGATTCTACAAAGCTTCCGCTTATTCTTTATAATGTTCCTGGAAGAACCGGCACTAATATCGCACCAGAGACAGTAGCTACCCTCCATAAGACTAAGAAGAACATCGTCGGTGTAAAGGACGCAACAGCAAACCTCGCTCAGACTTCAGAGATGATGCGTCTCTGCGATGGAGACTTAGAGCTCTATTCAGGTGAGGACGGACTTGTGGTTCCTATTCTTTCACTTGGCGGAATCGGTGTTATCTCAGTTGTCTCAAATATCGCTCCAAACGATGTCCATGAGATGGTCATGAGCTTCTTAAATGGCGATATCGAGAAGGCCAGAAAGATGCAGCTTCGTGAGCTTCCTCTTGTCGATGCGCTCTTCTGCGAGGTAAACCCAATCCCTGTAAAGACCGCCATGAACCTGATGGGTAAAGAGGTTGGACCGCTTCGTCTTCCGCTCTGCGACATGGAGCCAGCTAACCTCGAGAGATTAAAGAAAGCAATGAAGGATTACGGATTATTATGACACGAATTATTATGAACGGTGCAAATGGCCACATGGGACAGGTCATCACACAGATAGTTTCAAAGGATGACGACTGTGAGATCGTTGCAGGAATTGATCCATACACGGAGAAAAAGAACGATTACCCAGTATTTGCTTCACCAGCCGAGTGTGACGTGGATGCTGACGTCATCATTGATTTTTCAAATGCAAAGGCAGTTGACGGCCTCCTCGACTATGCGGCAGAGAAACAGATACCTGTTGTACTCTGCACGACAGGCCTCTCAGATGCTCAGCTTGCAAAAGTAAACGACACATCAAAGAAGGTCGCTATCCTCCGCTCTGCGAATATGTCGCTTGGAATCAACACTCTCCTAGAGCTGCTTGAAAAAGCCACAAAGGTTTTTGCAGATGCAGGCTTTGATGTAGAAATCGTAGAAGCACATCACAACCAGAAGCTCGATGCACCGAGCGGTACAGCCTTAGCCCTTGCTGATGCTGTAAATGACGCAGCTGACGGCAGATACACCTACATCTATGACAGACACGACCGCAGACAGAAGAGAGATGCGAAGGAGATTGGTATCTCATCCATCCGCGGCGGTAATATCGTAGGAGAGCATGAGGTTATTTTTGCAGGAGAGGATGAGGTCATCACCTTCAAGCACCAGGCTACTTCAAAGGCAGTCTTTGGAAAAGGCGCAGTTGAGGCAGCAAAGTTCCTCAAAGGAAAACCAGCAGGCTTGTATGATATGAGACAGGTTATAGCTGCAAAGTGATAGAAATAAAAAAGCCCCGGCTGGGGCTTTTTTTTTATGCATTTTTCTGACTGCATCTCTTCTTAAGAAAGGTCTCTTTAAGTACTTCCGGATGGAAGAGGATAAGCATAGGGAACAATTCAAGTCTTCCGGCGATCATGTCAAATATCAGCACGATCTTTGAAAAATACGACATACCGAAGTAGTTCGCCGCAGGTCCGACCTGAGCAAGACCAGGCCCGATGTTGTTGTAGGTGGCGGCCACAGCTGTGAATGTCGTAACGAGATCTTTGCCCTCGATAGCTACAAGAAGCACAGATATAACAAAGATAGTCAGGTAGGTGATAGTGTAGACATTTATCGAGCGGATGACATCGTGTTCTACACATTCGCCGTCCATTTTTATTTTCTTGACACTCTTTGGATGTATATAGGAGTTGGCCTCCTTCAGGAAGGCCTTGAACGCTATGATGATTCGCGAGACCTTGAAGCCGCCTCCGGTAGAACCCGCACAGGCTCCGACGAACATCAGAAGCACCAGGATAGCCTTCGAGAAGGTAGGCCAGAGGTTGAAATCCACTGTCGAATAACCTGTAGTCGTAATAATGCTTCCTACCTGGAAGAATGAAGCCCGAAGCGCGCTTTCTACTGTACTAAAGCTGTCTCTGATATTAAAGAAAATAAGTATTACAGAGGCTGCAATAATGCAGAAGTAGGTGCGGACTTCCTCCATCTTAAGACTCTTTTTGATGTCCTTTGCCAGGATGAAGTAATAGAAGTTAAAGTTTACTCCAAACATCACGCAGAATATCGCGATGATCCACTGCTGCAGAGCGGTGTAGCTGCCACAGCTGTCATTTCTTACACCGAAACCACCGGTACCTGCAGAGCCGAAGGTGATGCAGATAGCATCAAAAACGGGCATTTTTGCAAGAAGGAGAATGATGAACTGGGCTATCGTGATCCCAAGGTAGATCTTATAGAGAATGCTGGCTGATCCTTTTATTTTTGGAACAAGCTTTCCGACTGAAGGTCCAGGGGACTCGGCACGCATCAGATTGATATTCGATCCGCCAGACATAGGGATAACGGCGAGAAGGAAAACAAGAACTCCCATGCCGCCGATCCAGTGAGTGAAGCTTCTCCAGATTAAGGATGCATGTGAAAGAGCCTCGACATCTCTTAAAATCGAGGCACCGGTTGTTGTAAAACCTGAGCTCGTCTCAAACATCGCGTCGATGAAGTTCGGAATCTCTCCGGTAAGCATAAACGGGATCGCACCTACAATCGAGATGAGTATCCACGAGAGGGCGGTGACCACGCAGCCCTCCTTCAGGTAGAACACAGTGTTTTTTGGCTTTTTTCTGCTGACAAAATGTCCTAAGAGAAAACTTACCACTCCTACTGCGACGTACGCGAGAGTTTCCTGTTCATGATATATGATGCCGGTGACTATCGGAACTGCCATCAGCAGTCCGACGATAGCCAGGACTTTTCCAAGTATGTATTTAATGATAGATTGATTCATACTGATTCTTTACGATTAAGCGAGGATATCGACTATATCTGAGAAACCGGTGTGTGTGGTTACGATCATTACCGTATCACCGACCTCTATCGTATCTTCACCTGTTGGAAAAATAATACGACCGTTTCTGTTTATAAATGAGACCATCAGATGTCCACGGAGCCTTAAATCCTTAAGAGGTGTTCCGGTAGCCTGTGAAGGCTTGCCGATGCGGAACTCTATGGCCTCGACCTTATCGTTATATAAGTGATAGAGTGTCTCGATATTTGAATCCATCGAGGCTCTCTTAGCTCTCGCGTAGGCTATGATAGCCTCTGATGTGATAATACGCGGATAAACTATACTTCCGAGGTCGAGCGTATTTATTACATCTGAAAATGCGAAGCGGTTGATTTTTGTAACGACCTTTGCCTCTGAAACCTGCTTGGCATGGAGCGTAAGGAGAATATTCTCCTCATCGATTCCTGTAAGAGGAACAAACGAATCGACTGTCTCGATTCCCTCCTCCTTTAACAGGTCGGCATTGGTTCCGTCACCGTTAATGATGATGGCATTTGGAAGAAGCTCTGAGAGCTCCTCACAGCGGTGAATGTCACGCTCGATGATTTTTACAGAGATATTCTCGTGAATAAGCTGCGAAGCCAAGTAGTAAGCGGCTTTTCCACCACCTATTATCATGCAGTCCCTGACATTCGAGGTTGGAACTCCGAGTGACTTCAGCGCGTTTTTTCCATTGTGACGGTAGGTGACGAAAGATACCATATCACCTGCTGAAAATACGTAATTACCATTAGGGATGATGACTTTGCCGTCATGTAAAACTGTTGTAAAAAGCAGCCCCTTTGCTTCTTTTGCGACATTGTGGACAGCTGCGCCGACGAGCTTTGAATCGTCCTTGACCTTGAACTTTATCATCTGAGCTTCGCCGTGAGCAAAGGTATTTACATCGAGAGCGCTCGGCAGATAGAGAACTCTAGCCACCTCGAGAGCGGCCTCCATCTCGGGATTGATGATCATCGCAAGACCTAATCTGTCACGCAGATAGTTAAGCTCTGTTGAATATTCTGGGTTCCTTACTCTGGCAATAGCTGAGCATTTACCAATTCTCGTGGCAATGGTGCAGCAGAGGAGGTTGAGCTCGTCTGAATCGGTTACAGCAATAAGAAGATCGGTATCATCGATACCGGCCTCCTTCTGAACGCTGTAGCTAGCGCCGTTTCCAACGATACCCATGACATCGTATTGATTTGTGATATCGCTTATTTTCTGCTCACTCTCATCGATAATGGTGATGTCGTTACCCTCTTTTGAGAGCTGAGCAATAAGAGTGTGGCCTACCTTGCCACACCCTACGATAATGATATGCAGAGGCTTGACCTCGGAAGAGTCAGCCTTTGAAAAAATACCCATATTTCTCCACCTTATAGTGTACCGAAGATTCTGTCTCCTGCGTCGCCAAGACCAGGGCAGATGTAAGCGTCCTTATTCAGCTCTCTGTCGAGATGTCCGATGTAGATCTGTACATCCGGGTGCTCGTTGTGAAGACGGATAACTCCCTCAGGAGCTGCGATGATGCACATGAACTTGATTTTCTTGCCGCCGTGCTGCTTGATAAAATTAATAGCGGCAGTTGCTGAACCACCAGTAGCAAGCATCGGATCTACTACTACGATGGTACGCTGCTCGATAGGGCTCGGAAGCTTGCAGTAATATTCGTGAGGCTCATGTGTCTCAGGATCTCTGTAGAGTCCGATGTGTCCGACCTTTGCAGTAGGAACAAGGGATAATACTCCGTCTACCATACCAAGTCCTGCACGGAGGATAGGAACTACAGCCAGCTTCTTTCCGGCGATGACAGGGGTCATGCATTTTTCAATAGGTGTCTCTACCTCAATATCCTTCAGAGGGAGGTCTGCGAGAGCTTCGAAGCCCTCAAGCATAGCTATCTCTCCAACAAGCTTTCTGAACTCATTTGTTCCAGTCGTCTTGTCACGAAGTCTTGAAATCTTGTGCTGGATAAGCGGGTGAGTGAGGATCCTGACATTCTCGAGGTTATTACAATCTTCCATTTTGTACTCCTTTAAAAAATATACGAATCAATTAGCTCGCAATCAGAATTTATTATAGTAGGTAATATCAAGTTAGTCAAGGCAACAAAAAACCGCCATTTCTGGCGGTTCGTAAGTCTTAAGCCTGTACGTCTATATGCCGGTTCAGCTTTTTGGCGATTGAATTCAATGATTTCATGAAATCTGAGTCTTTTCCGAAGGTATCCTCGAAATCGGCTTCATCGATATTATCGAAGGCTGATTCTGAAAGCTCCATATATCCTTTGTCGTTAAATGAAACTCCGAGGTCATCGAGATCATCTCCGTATTCCTTGACGAGAGCCTTCATCTGTTTTGTGGCGCTCTTTGCATAGCGGTTTGTAGAGTAGGATGAAGATGAATCTAAAGTGTAGTTGTATGAGTCGGCGAAGGCTCTCATTTTTTTATAAAATTCAGCCTTCGTGATTTTGCTGTCCTCTTCGTCCGGGTCGCCATAATCCTCATCGGCTAAGGCACTTATGCCTTTCTGCAGTGCGGTCGTATCTGCGTAGATAAGCTTCGGTTTCGAGGTCTCAGTGCGCTCTGATTTCTTTGAAAGTGATGAATCTACTGATTTATAAAGATTCCTCAGGTAGAGGTTATTTTTTACTGTAAAATTACTCATGGTTTAGACTCCTTTATTTTTTTATCGGTTTTTTCTTCAAAAAATAAACTCCCTATGGAAAAAATATCGCAAATAAGGTAATATATGTTATCAGGGTCACAAGTCACATATTTAAAAAGGAGCGTCTAATGGATCAAAAGGAAAAAGTCATCGTGATCGACTTTGGCGGTCAGTACAATCAGCTGGTCGCGCGTCGTGTCAGAGAATGCAATGTCTACTGCGAGATCTATTCTTACAGGACTGACATAGAGCAGATAAAGGCCATGAACCCGATGGGCATCATCCTTACGGGCGGCCCGAACAGCGTCTATGAAGAGGGTGCTGCCACCTGCTCACCTGAACTCTTCAATCTGGGTATACCGGTACTTGGACTCTGCTACGGCGCCCAGCTTATGATGTATGTGCTTGGCGGCGATGTGCAGCAGGCCAGCGAGAGAGAGTACGGAAAGACAGAGCTTACACTAGATTCGCCCAAGTCAGAGCTTTTTGACGAGGTGCCTGAGAAGTCGATTGTCTGGATGAGCCACAACGACTACATCACAAAGACTGCAGCAGGCTTTCGGACTATTGCGCACACTGCGAACTGCCCTTATGCAGCTGTCGAGAATTCAGAGAAGAAACTATTCGGTTTCCAGTTCCATCCTGAGGTGCTCCATTCACAGTTCGGCAGCCAGATGCTTAAGAACTTCGTTATTAAGGTATGTGGCTGCTCAGGCGACTGGCGCATGGAGGATTTTGCCGAGAGGACTATAAGGCAGATCCGTGAAAAAGTAGGCGACGGCAAGGCTCTCTGCGCCCTTTCAGGCGGTGTTGATTCTTCAGTTGCTGCCGTTCTTATGTCGAAGGCTATCGGTAAGAACCTGACCTGCGTTTTCGTAGACCATGGTCTCCTCCGAAAGGATGAGGGCGACCTCGTATCAAAGGTATTCGGACCGGAGGGACCATATGATCTGAATTTCGTCAGAGTCGATGCCTCTGAGAAGTTCTTCGGTGACTTAAAGGGCGTCACAGAGCCTGAGAGAAAGAGAAAAATCATCGGTGAGGATTTCATCCGTGTCTTCGAGCAGGAAGCCAAGAAGATTGGAAAAGTCGATTACTTAGTACAGGGTACGATTTATCCGGACGTAGTAGAGTCTGGTCTCGGCGGTGAGTCTGCCACCATTAAGTCTCACCACAATGTCGGAGGTCTTCCTGACTATGTGGATTTCAAGGAGATCATCGAGCCGCTCAGAAACCTCTTCAAGGATGAGGTCAGAAAGGTAGGTCTTCATCTTGGTATCCCTGAGGAGCTTGTTATGAGACAGCCGTTCCCGGGCCCGGGCCTCGGTATCCGTATCATCGGAGAGGTCACACCTGATAAGGTCGCAATAGTTCAGGACGCTGACGCCATCTTCCGTGAGGAGATGGAAAAGGCAGGCCTAAACAAGACCGCCGGCCAGTATTTCGCAGCCCTCACAAACATGCGCTCCGTCGGAGTCATGGGTGACGAGCGAACCTACGACTACGCGATCGCGCTTCGCGCAGTAAACACCGTCGACTTCATGACCGCCGACGTAGTCGAGATCCCGTACGAGGTCCTAAAGACCGTAACCAACCGTATCGTAAACGAGGTCAACCACGTCAACCGCGTACTCTACGATATCACAAGCAAGCCACCTGGGACTATAGAGCTCGAATAATACACAAAAAGGTCGCAGCCCTTATCTGACAAGGGTTTGCGGCCTTTCATTTTTGTTAGTGACAACCGAATGACAACAGAAGTCATTCGTGGAATTATTCTAGTGAATAATTCCACATCATTTTCTCAAAAATATCAGATGACTTCGAGACAATTTGATACCGGCAATTTTATTGCAGATGCACTTCTGAGTTCAAAGATTCGTAATGCAGAGAAACACGACACTGAGATATTTTTTGAAGGGGTTATCCCCTCCGCAAAAATAGACGATGTGGACATTGTGACGCTGCTGTCGAATATGCTTG
>ONBW01000016.1 GCA_900316165.1 uncultured Lachnospiraceae bacterium
ACAGTATATTTATTTCCATATATGTCTTCTGCCGTATCTGGTATTGTTATATCTATAAGTGAAGAATCCGTGACCCCGCTCACATATACATACTTATTTTGAATGAATTTATCAGAATCTGCATCCCATTGATTCACACTATATACTTCGAAAGTCAAACCATTATACTCAAATTGGGTTAAGTCATGGTTCTCATCCTTCTCAGTAGAATCAGATGTACCAGCATCAACATTTACAGCTGGACCAGTTGCTGTAGTAACACTGCCATTAGCTGTAGTGCTTTTTTCAGATGTTTCTGTAGTGTCAGCTTTCGTTGTTATCCCAGTAAATGGAATTGATGTGAACACGAAAAGTGATGAAAGAACGATTGAAATAACTGTTTTTACTCTCATTTACAATATCCCTCCACATAAATAAATTTATATTTACAGACTCATTTTAGTCCTTTTTAACATCTATTTCAATTAATCTTTAAGACAAATTAATTCCGTCATCCAAACAGCCACTTGAAATACAAAACAAGCAGACCTATCGGAGGGCAGATGGCAACGAGTACCAGGACAATAATAGTGTAAGCGTCAAATAGCCATGTGAATAAAATTTTCCATAGCAAATCAGCAGGAAGCCTTCAGTCCTTCCCACTCCCCAAATCCCTGAATCTTTGCAGAGTCATTGATAGGATGAAGATTGTGTTCAAGAATATTAGTAATGGTCGTCCTGCTGTTACCCTTGACATAGAGCTGCTCCGAAGCCCAGAGAGCATTCAGATTATCAAATTTGCATTTGTCAAAGGCCTTGTAGAGCTCGTCATTAGAATAGATCACCGAATAAAGCTTAAACTGGATGTCCGACAAACGCGGGAAGAAACAGACTTTACCTAATCTGCTTGTTCATGCTTTTCAGTGTTGATATTATCGATAAGAGCCTCGCCCTCGATGCCCTTTGCTTTAGCCTTCAGTCTGCGCAGCAGATACACAATGAGATCTGCAACCACCACAAACAATATTATCCAAATCAAATCTTTCATTAGAACGTTAATAATTTCTGTCATCGTTTTTCTCTCAAAAATATTTGCCTTAGTTTCCACCCGGTCCAACGTTTCATTCTGCATATCTCTTCTGAGCATTCTCGTCAATAGAATGATAAATACAATGCATACGGCATTGCCATAAGCCGATCATTTCCATGTCGAAAGCAAACCATTTATTTCATTTTGTACGCTTCCCTTCAAATAATTGAATCTGTTCTCCAAAATATTCCTAACATCATCTACTGAATTCACTGTAGATTTATAAGCAGATATCTCTAAAGCTGCCTTAGCTCCCATTTGAATTTTCTTTTCATATTTATCAAGCGGATCATCTGATATTTTCTTATTTGCTTCATTTGAAATATATACAAAGTTAAGAGGAGAATTACAAATATTTTTTGGATCCTTTCGGATGTCAGAAGTAACTTGTCCCACTGTTTTAGTAGATCCTAAAGGAATTATGTGATGAGCCTCCAGTGTTGTCTCTGACCTCTCAGGATCCTCAGAAAAAACACTCATTACTTTTTTATCATCAAACATATCCATATATGTTTTTGACAAATAATATTGACACACAAATTGTCGAAGAATCAACTTGGGATATCGGTCTTCGTCAACCTTTTGCATTAAAAGTAATTCTTTATCTGAAAAGTTTTTCATATCAAAAACATTATTGGTAATCGAAGAAAGCCATCCTGCTTTTTTTGTACATTTAATTGTATTCGTAATATTGTTTAAGTCTCTAATCATTCGAGTGTTTTGATCTTTATCATATTCTCCTGAGAAAATAACACTCCAGTACCAGGCTTCAAGCAGCTCATGCACTTCTTTATTTTTAAACATGGTATCATCCAAGAAAACAGTAGCAACAAGAACAAGCATTAAAGCATAATTAATTTCGCGAATTCTGCGAATACCACACCGTGTCTGGAAGAAGAATAATGCTCTATCCATTGCCTCAACTACTTTTTCGCAATGATCATTTATTTGATTTCCAGTAAGTTTTAAAATTTGATCCCTTTTTATATGTTCAACCTTATAATTCATTGGATCCGATCCTTCGTTATTACAGAAAAGACCCAATACATCAAGGAAGGCATCAAGATATTTTCCATCAATCTCGTTTTTGGATTCATCATAAGATTTCATTCTTAAAGTTGCATTATATTCGCCTTTACCGAATTTTTTTATAATAATTTTTTTAATGCTATCTTCCAATACATCTTCAGGATATTTCTTTAGACCTTTCATATATTTAATAAGACGTTGCTGAAAGTTTTCTTTGCTTACACTTGCAACTCTTGCCATAATTAGGTCAAATGTATTTAAGCTTACTCCTCCAAGATTCAAGTTCTCGTAGATATCAATTGCTCGGCCTCTCCTTGATTTATCTACATGTATCTGACTTAAGTACATACTATTTATACAAGATTCTAAATAAGAGCGTAGCTGACTGACCCATACTGTTTGCATATCATTAACTGCATTTTGAAAATTAGTTTCTAAATCATCTTCAGATGTGAGGCGTTGTAAATTATCCGCTATATCCTTATCATCCAGAAAATCAGAAACAAATTTCTTTTTTTCTTCAAGGCTAGCTAATGAAACAAAATAATTCATAACTTCATCAGCAATCCCATTTCCGATTTTTGCAAGAATAGTACCCCATCTCAATAATACAGCACGCTTTGTCTTATTATTAACTGGAATCATTAAGAACAATGGTATTAGATAGCCTTCCGCATTACTTATGCATAAATCATCTAGTGCAGTATCTAGCGGAACTGCTGGATTATAAGGTTTCCCATCATCAACATTAAATTGAAAAACCTCAATCATCGGATATATCTCACTAGATAAAAAATCAGGTTCATCGGAATCTGGATTAGCAATTGGAAAAAACAGTCTTTTTATACCAAATAAGTCATCCTCTCCTTCATGAATTTTCTTCCATTTAGGTAATTTAAGGAAAAATCTCTTTTTTAAAGAGTAACTGATTAATTCACTTACCTTACTACAATTATCATGTATCACGTTTGAAAATACATTTGAGAGAACCGTAATTCTCTGTTGTCCATCTAAAAGAAAATCAACTTCATTAGTGATGCTACTGATATCTACATTATTACGGCATCCGATAATCTTAGAAGAATATTCATTTGGATCAGATGATAGAAGAAGGATACTTCCAATAGGCATCTTAGCCAAGACTGATGCAACTATTTTTTTTTGCATCTCTTCGTCCTTCCAAACAAAATCTCTCTGAAAATCAGGTAAAAGGATGCTTCGATCATTAATTCTTCGCACAATTTCTTTAAAATCACATGTAATAGCCATTTTTCTCCTTCTCATCATTCTGTTAAATCATCATTCAACAATGCCATTATATTGCCAATTTTTCGATCCGTATATGGATCATCTATTGTAAGTGCCCTATTTATTAGCTTATCGTATAATACTTCTATACCTCCTCGCACATATGACTCAAACAAATCTACATTCTTATTAAACTCTTCTTCACTTGATGGTCCTCTGAATGTACGATTTATCTTCTCTTCTACAGTCAGATTATCTTCATTATCTGTCAGAAGAATTATCTTCATTATAGTTTGCAAATCTTCTCTTCTAGTCATTATCTGATCAAGCAAAACTGTCCTTTTATTGTCTGTAGAATTATCTTCTGGAGACTTTCTACCTGTACGTAAGCCAATAACAGGAGCTATGGTATATAGATCAACAAGCCTTTTAAAGTATGAATGTTCTATATCATTTTGCTTCCACATCTCATCTACCAGAGCTGCATGTTTTCCAGTAATTACTACACTTTTACGAAAATATTCTAAACTATTCATTACTCAGCCACCTCTTTCTGCTTTTTTACCTCTGAAGAGTTTTCCTCAATACTTTTTTCAAGTCTATACATATAATTTGTATCAGTATATTCTGCCAAACCACTTGGCTCCCAATCTTTATCTAGCATAAAGATAATAACCTGATTAGCAACCTTTGGTAAAACCCTTGCTACCTTCGCCGTATTTACATCACTAAGTTTTGAAAAAGGTCCATCAAGGACAAGCGGCATCGCTTGTGCATCATCACCCTCATCTTTCATTTTATTAGCAAGTTCTAGGATACTAACGATAAAAGCAAAATTTCTAGCTATTTTTTCACCTTCTGAAAGGCCCGTAGCCTCAGCATTTGCATATCCCTTACTGTCGCGTAAATTACGATAATATAAATGCAAAGTATAATCATCATCGAGCTTTGCATATTTTTCTTGTTCATTAAACATCTCTCGGAAATTTTTTTCAATTATCTGGTTCAGCTCACCAAGAAGATTTTGCTCTTTTTCCTGATATATTTCATTTGCCGATTTATATAATGCTTTTGCATAAGCAATATATCTATCAAGTTTTTCATTCTCCTTATTTTTTGCCTCAAGATCCTTCTTCTTTTCCTCTTCCATTGCAATCTTATGCTTAAGATTCTCGATAACAGCTTTATCATTTGATATCGTTTGATTAGCCTCTCTAACTTTAATGAGATAGCTGTTCATTTTATTTCGTTCCCCAGCAAAATTAATCTTTCTATCTATTTTCTTCTCTTTAATTGTAAGTTCTTCTTTTAAATCTTCTAAATCATCCGATTCCTGCTGATAACTTTCTGCGTCTTCCTTTATTGCATCATACAAATTAGCACTTCTATTACTCCAGTTAGCAAGTTTATCCTTGAAATTCTCCACCACTGTTCCAATTTTAGCAGGTGGAACTATTTCCAGAAGCTTCAGAAGTTCTTTTTCCTCAAACGAATCTTTATGTACTTCATGTCCACAGAGACATCTACCATTTTGTAAAATAGCGTGAATAGTTTTATCTGTTACATCTGGAATATCAGACCCTTGAAGATCAACTCCATCTAACATATTCACAACATCCTGCAACAACGGAGCCGCAAAATAAACATAAGAATCGCTAAACCTTGTAATTATATCTTTCTTGTATTTTTCAATACGTGAAGTACCAGATTCAATATCTCGCTTTAATTTCTCACATTCTTTTTGATCTTTTTCAACATTTGGATTTGCATTTAGGATATCCTTGATTTCGTCTGCTTTTTTTTGATAATATTCCACATTATTCTGTGCTTCTTCAATCTCATGTTTTTGAGCATCTATTCTACCGTAATAATCTTCAATGCTCTTTTCTATAGTATTATACTCCGCTCCGGATCCAGTTTTCTTATCTCCAAGTCTCTTAATTACACTACTACGACCATTAGTACCTAAATCTCCCAAATGTTCCTTCATCTGCCTGATTGGACTTATACCAACAAGAGTATATATTGAGTCCTTAATATCATTTTGGGTATTCTTTGCATCACTCCATCTCTCACCATCAAAGAGGAAATAGCTTGAAAGGTCTTTCGGAAGGAGTTCACTTATCATATCATCTACTTTTCCCTCATCTTTTCCTATATTATCATATGGTTCTTCGCTTCCCGTGATAGGATTCTTGATGTACATTTTGAGTGACTCTGTTTTCTGAATAGCAACTAATTGTGGAAACTTACGTACAAATTCTGCTCTCCTCAAAATTCTGCAACTTCTATCCTGACCATTTATACTATTTTCAATATCAAGTTCGACGCTTATCTCTTTACGATCATTTGCTGTCATATCATTTAAAATATCCGTATTGAGTAAACAGATATTTTTTGAGTTATCATACTGAGTAGAAATAATATTCCCATAAAGACACCATCTTATAGCTTGAGCAAGAGTTGTCTTACCAACAGTATTATCTCCTAATACAACTGTTACATTTTTATCTGGAAGAGTACTGAACTCTATTGTATTTTCTCCCTTAAGCCTCATGAAATTATTAATTATTAATTTTTTAAATTTCATTAATCTTCCTCCTCATTTTTATCTACCATTTTTTGTATGTACTTCATAATGCGATTAACCATTTCACGGTCTGAGTATTTTTTAGTTTTGAGATTTTCTCCTTCCATAATCCTTATGTTAATAAACAGGTCTTTTTCTAAATCATCATTGATTTCATTGATCATCATAAGCCTCCAATCCTTTCAGTAATTCATCCTCTGAAATCTCTGTGTCATATGCATTCATTATATCGTCTATAAATTCATCCGCTATTCGAGAATTGATTGAATATCTTCCAAATTCATATACTCTTGATAACTCACCAATAACCATTGATCTGTCTACTTCATAATCCCCAAATTTTATTTCATCAAGTGGTCGAGGTAATGTAACAAAATCATAAATTACAGCTCGTTCTTTTCCTTTTGCCGTTCGTAATACCCTTCCTCTTCTTTGTATGAATTCCTTTGGATTCCTGCTACTTGCCAATATATATGCCGTCTGAATATTAGGAATATTAACGCCTTCATCTAGACATTTTATTGCAGTTACAACCTGATAATCGCCATCAGCAAAACCCTCTTTTATAAGTCTGCGCGTGCGTCCATCCTCATCTGCTGTAAAACGATGAGTTGACATACCTAATTCATTGCCAATCATTTTTTCAACAATATCTATCTGTTTTTCTTTTTCATAATGTTCAAAACCTTTGGTTGCGCCACAATAAACAAGAATATATTTATCGTTTCTCCTCTTCTCAAGTAGAGACTTTAGTAAAGGAACCTTTTCCTCAGCGCCTGCAACAAGCCTTGATCTTTTAAATAATAACTGTTTTCCTATTTCTGTGAGTTTTTTCTTACCATGCTCTTCGATAAGCTGTTTTGATATTTGCTTTGTAAGCCTTTCGTATTCCTCTTCCTCCTCCTTGGTAAGAGAACAAAGTATTGGATAATATTCATATTGAACTAAGGCATGTTCTTTAATGGCCCTCTGCAATGGATAATCTATACACTTTTCTCCAAAATAATCAAAGATTGCTTTAGTTCCATCTGCATCGCCATACCTTTCAACAGTTGCCGAAAGCCCAAGTCTATATTTAATATTATTAGGCATAAGCTTAGACAGACTAGAAGCACCAAAATTGTGAACTTCATCCACAACAAGTACTGCATTCATATCCTCAGTTATACTCTTAACTATACTCTGAAACGTTTCATCCGTAAAAGTATCGTTTGTAACTATACACATGAACGAACGTTTTGTATTACGATATCTTCTATAATTTCTCTTTAACGTTTCTCTCCAATCTTTTAACGGAGACTGTGAATGACAAATTATCGGCTCAACTCCCCAGTCCTCTGCATCATCTGCCCATTGATCAACGAGATGAATATATGGACATACAACGATTGCTAGAATATTCCCTTTTCTCTTCTCAAACCTTTCTAACGCTGCAAGTGCTGTAAATGTTTTACCTGTACCTGTAGCCATATCGAAGATCCCGCGAAATTTATGCTTTTCCCATTCATCAACTGCGACTTTTTGATAATCTCTAATTTCTACCCATGAAGGGATGTTTATAAGCCATGAACTATTTATATTAGGCTTAATTATCTCACCAAATTGCCTTATATCAATCTGATCATCAATATTATCATCTCTTTTATATTTATTTATTATCTCATCTTTAATCTCTGGAAAATCTATGCTTGCTACTTCTCTATCATTACCTCTCCATAATTCTTCAAAAGTCTCTTTTTTAGATTCTACCCTGTCATAATCTTCCCAAGAATTATACACATCTATTGTCTCATAATTATAAAAGAATGCGTTTTCAGACTCATTCATTGAACCTCTATATGCAATAGAATTTCCTTCCATATCTGTGAAAATCCCAAATTTATCATGAAAGATTCCCGGTTCATTTCTTAATACTGCAATCCTTATATCAAGAATTCCAGAAGCTATTAAATTCGCTAATAAGTTAAGCCTTTGCTCTTCAAATTCATTTTCAGGATCAACAAGTTCTCGAATAAGACTATCCTTTATGATTACATCTCTCCGTTTATATCCCTCATCAATTGCTTTAATATCTTCCTCTGATAGTTTAGGCGAAGTAATTATCCTCATTTTTCCATTATTTTTAGCTAACGAGCATAATCCTACGGTCTGTTTTGCAAGCCCTGATGAGGAGAAGAAACCAGCTGCTCTATCATATTTATTGGAATAACAAAGAACAGGGATAAAGAAATCTCTCACTACATCCTCTTCTAACGAATGGTACTCTTTTCTGATATTTAATTTTTTAAAACCTCTCTCTTCCATTTCATTCCCCATTTACTATACTAACTCTGCTACAGCTTTTATAAGTTCGTCTACGTCACGCGTTGAATTAAACTGTCCTACACTTATTCTAACTGTTCCCATCTTATCAGTATCTTTCAGATAACTATGAATATACGGTGCACAATGATATCCAGTCCTGACAGCAATATCATAGTCCTCATCAAGAATAATGCCAGCATCATCAGAGTTAATAGAATCTAATACGATTGATACTATTCCAACCCGATTATTTTCATTTGTCGGGCACAACAACCTTGTCCCCTTGATCTCTGATATTCCATTTACAAGATACTCAGTTAGTTCTCTTTCATGCTTGAGGATTGATTGTTGATCCAATATTTTCAATGCAGCATTCAGCCCTGCGATTGCTACCATGTTCATACTCGCTGCCTCATATCTAGCTTCTAACCCCGATGGCATATCAAGATTTAGTGAGTCACTTCCTGTCCCACCAGTGATAAAAGGATCCAACTTTATTCTGGATATATTTATAAAGCCTCCAATCCCAAATGGGCCATATAAAGTCTTATGACCAGCAAAAGCTATTATGTCTGCTCCTATCTTTTGAGAATCAACAGGTATTAGGCCCAATGATTGCGCGGTATCTAGAATATTAATACTTCCATATTTCTTGCCTTCAATAAATATTTTATCAACCGGAAGTATATATCCTGTCACATTACTAATATGCGTACAATAGATATATGAAGGCTTCTTCTTAGAAAATTCGTACTTAAGTTTTTCTATATCTATTTCCAGATCATCGTTAAGTGGCATCTCAATGATATTGATCTTATGCTTTTTAGATACATTCCATATTGTACGTGCTACTGCATTGTGTTCATACGGAGACACATAAATATTTTCATTATCTAAATATTCAAAGCCGTTTACTATCTGGTTTAGAGCAACAGTAATAGATGGAGAAAATATTACCGGTGTTTCAGCATCCGTATTCACAAGATTACGGATATGTTGCTTCGTATCAGAAATAATCTCACTCATCTTATGCGCAGTCTTATAAGAACCCCGGCCAGCATTAACAGCTTTACGATTCATTTCATCCATTGCTTTATACACAGCTTCCGGCTTAGGGAAAGTTGTTGCTGCATTATCAAGATAAATCATTCCGTCACCTTCTGATTACTTTTTCTATCATATCCAGTAGGATAGAAACCCTGTCATTTACGCTAAGATCATCAAATTCATCTAATGCATCTTCTATCGTATTTCTTAAAACGGTTCCTGTTCCCTCTGATGCTTTATCATAATATTTTTCTATCAATGTGCCATCTGAAGCTACAAAAGACAACTTGTCCTGTCCTTCTTTTGTATCATCTTTTATAGATTCTGTTTCATTTTTACACTCCGTAAGAGTCTCCATAAATCTATCTAGTTCCCCTTCAGTCCAGTTATCTACATATACTTCAGTGATAACTTTTGCCATATTTCTAGCAATCTCATTATCATCATAAACATTTAATGTCTTAATAAATGACATAAATGCTGTAATCCTAGAACTATGCAATCCATTTTTAGATAAATTACTTTGTCTATTATACCATTCTTTAAGTGAATGATAGATATCCTGTTTTTCTCTGAGCATAAATACAGAACGTATACGCTTAGTTACTTCTTTTACAAGAGATTCCATATAACCATCGAAAATGTTCACACATTTCTCGATGCACTTTTCCGTTTTTTCAAAATCCTTCGTATCAAAAATTGATGGTAGAGTATCAAATAAAAGTTCATAAGGATTTACTTCTATTTTCTGTAAGCTGTCTCTTATCTGCCTAAGCGTCTTTCCTTTTTTCTTATATGTGTCTATCTCATCAATATCTGTCAGATTTCTTGATACCTGTGGAAGGGCCCTAAACCATCTCTGCATGCAGATAACTATATTTTTTATTCTGCTCTCCGAAAGGTTGTGGCTGTTCTCTACATGAAATAATTCATTTAGACTTCTTATATATTTTTCTTTCTCTATATCTGCTTTTGACACATAAAGCTCATACACATCCGGATGTTCTACAATTTTTACAATTTCATCTGCATTTACATCTATCTCCTTGCCGTCACTATAAAGAATAAGATCCTCATCTCTTTCTGACAAAGTATATGCCAGATAAACAGGCAGTACTCCTTTCCTCATTCCGAATGGTTTAGTCACAAGCTTCTCTATAAGTTCATTAAAACTCTTTCGATTATCTGAACAGTCATTAATAAAACCATTGATGATATTTATTACATCCTTTATATTATTTTCTTCCTCGTATTTATTTCCTTTTATCCCTGTTACGATAAAAAGAGATCTGTATATGGATGCAATTTGATTCGTACCTGAATAAAAATCTTCCGTATCCGTATGATCCATTAAGGCGTCAATAATATCTGCTCTTGTCTTACGTGTTTGTGAAGAAGCTATTATATTTCGATTTATCAGCTCATTATTAATAATCGGACATCTACAATAAAGATACTTGCAGCAATCATTAACAGCATCTTCCTCTTGACCGGCATTCTTCGTCTTAAGGCCATCAAGAAAGAAAAATACTTTTGATTTTGAACCCACTCCATAAATATCATTTAATTCATCATTAACAACCTGCTCAATATCCTCCTCGATTACT
Source organism: uncultured Lachnospiraceae bacterium (assembly GCA_900316165.1). Taxonomy (GTDB): domain Bacteria; phylum Bacillota; class Clostridia; order Lachnospirales; family Lachnospiraceae; genus Weimeria. Next base: position 10,895 of record ONBW01000016.1, read on the forward strand.
GGTATTTCTCTCTTAAGGATTTCATTATCCTCTTTTAGGTAATCTGATTTTTTAATTGTATCTATAGCTTCATATTCCACTAATTCTTTAGAGACCGACAATTTTGAAGCTGGAGCTACAACTACCAACTGATCGCATGCAAGATCTTCTACATGTTTTTTTATCTCTTTCAGTTTTAGTGCTTTGAAACTATATAGAATAACAACTTTTCCATCAAGACAGTTAGAATCAACAAATACGCTCCCATCATCAATATCTAAGAATGACTCTACTGACATGAATTCATTTGTAAAATAACGTGTCATCATCTGCTCTGTGTTATACTTTCTCGGAATGACAAAATGTCTCCCTGAAATTTTCATAAGAGCATCAGAATAATTTACATTATTACCGATAATATTCTTTTGTCTATTGATTTCAGACCTTAGTGCAACTCCTGCTCTTGTTTTAAATGCATATGTATTAGATGCATTTTTCTTATATATGATCTCTTTTTTCTCAAGATTTTCTATTGCAGAACCGGAATCATCCACTGAAACAGAAAGTTGAATATATCTTTTAAGTGCAGGCAATTCATCCGGTTTATTCACTACAAGAATAACTGCAAGAGCCTTAACTACTCTCTTTTCATCATCATTGTCGCATTTCCCCAAGGCATATTCTGCACTTAACCATATATTATGCACAAGTTCATTCTGAACATCCTGCTTAAACATCCCTTTGAAATAATCGTAAATAAGATCTGCCCCAATATTCCATCCTGATAAATCTACATTTTCTTTTACGAATCTGGCCATGCTAAATGGTTCATCATTAGATATGAATGTAAAGAGAGTCCTTTCATTCTGGGCAACTTTTTCACTTATGTTAAGAAGCAGATATGATGCAACAGGAGTAAGCGGAAAACATCCTTTTACCACAATATTTTCGAAATCATCCCTATTGAAACTGCTTCTAAATGCAGGAAGATTATAGTACTTATCAATATTATCCTTAGAAAAATATCCTTTAAATGTAGAAATAGACGATATATCTTTTTTCTTTACAATAGCATTTTTTATCAATTCATAATTATTTTTTGATGAAGTAATAAAATATTTTTCTACTATCCTGCCTTCGATTCCTGTAAAAGCATTAATAATATTCTGTGATAGATACTTTCCATACTCTTTAATGCTCTTGTGAGCAATAAGTGTAATATATACATTAGACTTATCAGAGTCAGCCGCAAGCTCACATATATCCTGTAAAAGCTTCATACTGTCTCCAACAAGTTTACCATCTTCTCCTTCTATAAACTTGCTGAATTCATCAAAAACAATGTATATCCCACTATACCCATAATTCTCCACAAGCTGATCTGCCACTTCTTTATAAAGTGGAAGTACTTCAGAAGCAGCAAGTGGATTGAATTCACTCCCTGCGGTAATATATGGGTAAATCTCTTTGAATTTTTGTAAAGCCTTAGGAGAAAATCTCTTTAGTTCAGCAACAAAACCATCTACGCTCTCACCCTCAGCTTCGATTCTTTTTTCGAACTCTATGAAATTCTGTTTAAAATTTTTCTTCCAATCTTCTATACGTTTTATTGCCAAAGAATAATATGTATTTGGCGAGAGATTTTCTAGTCCATCTCTTTTTAATGCATCATTCAATGCGACAAGGAACGCCTGATTCAAGTTTGAATTTGTACTGTTAAGTACAACCGGAAGATACGGCTTTGTTTTCCATGCTTTCTTTATGTCTTCAGTCAGTTTCTTCCCCTGTTCATCATTCTTGTCTATTTTATTTATAAGAGCATCGATTGTATCTTTATTTTCGCTTGTCCTCTTAAGTGTAAGTACAGCAAGTAAGACAAGCATTAAATGAGACTTTCCCTTACCATATGGTCCAATAAGAAACGTAGCATGTTCCTTATCTTCAAGCGTAGCTCTGATATAGTCATCTAATACTCTGATCGAACTGCTTGTCGGAATGTATGAATTTATCTTATCGGTTTTATTTAGGCTCAGATACAAGTTGATACTAGCTCTGAAATTCTCATTAAAACCAATTATGTCTTTAAGCATCATATTCTTATATCCTTAGATCAAACTGCTATAATATTTATCTATTACTTTTTCTGGCTTCATATCTTCTTTATTGCTCTTATATATCATGTCAAGTCCTGCAGTACGATTCAATCTTATATATCCTAGTTCCTCTAAAATATCTAAATATTCATTAGCCTGAACTGCATTGATCTGATATATATTTATTATTCCACAATCATCCTTTAAAGCTTCATCGATTGATATTTGATCTCTCTTCTCCATTAGAAGCGACAGCTCATACAGTATATTCCACTCTGAAAGGCTTCTGATGTCAGGCTGCGTTTTTATGAATCCAGAATCTGTATGCTTAACAATCCCAAGACGAACAAATGGTGAAACATTTTTATCTTCCGGATCTTCAACTTTCGTATTCCTACTATACATATTAAGAATAACATCGATATCATTCTTTAATGAATTGTCGGAAAATTTTGCTCCACCTGAATACTCTAATAGCTCTCTTTTAAGAATGCCAAAAATCTCATCCCTTGACAGTTCAACTGCATCACATTTATTAAAATAGAGATACCACGATGTAGCAATCTTTTTATTTTTTGCTATCTGAGATTGAAGTAGCCATAAAGTGAAATCTTTTTCAAGATATATATCATTATTAAATATCTCTTCGCCTAATGGAGTCAGCTTTTTCTCCTCTACTGGCGTTGTTCCAATAAGACCGAATGCCTTCATCCAGTAACGAAGTGACTTAACCATATTATTACCAATACCTAATATATCTGTAGCATCATCTCTGGTAAAAACATTGTATTTTTCATTTGCTTCATGTACAGCTATTATTCCTTTATTAAGCCACCCATCACGAAGCGAAAACTTCTCATGACCCTGTAGCTTGAAATCCACTTTCGTTGACGCCATTGCCAGTCCTCTTTATTCCCAAAACTTTTCTCATATAGCAGCCTGCATTAAAATGCCCTACACATTCCGTACATCTGACGCATCTATCATTGTCTATCGTATATACTACTTTTCCAGTACCATTATCCTTGACACTGATAGCATCATGTTTGCATACTGCTTCACACGCTTTACAACCAAGACACATCTGATACTTCGTAAGCTGACATTGTATCTTCTTCTCTGCATTTGCTAGCGTTTTTGAACCTGCTATATGAATATCCTTGATAGTAACTCTTAGTCTAGTCGTCCCTATTCTGCCTTTAAGTATGAGCACTACTTTTCCCGACTTATTAATTACATATACCTCACCCAACCGCTTATTGCCTAACTCTTTATTTATGAATCCAAACGGTTTAAATAGCTCATACAATTCATCTGAGATTGGTCTTTGTAATTCATAGTTAAATGCAGTCTCATCTGTAGCACACGGCTCAAAACTTACTATAGATTTCTGCGCCGCTTCTAGCCCGTTTCCACCTTGACGTGCTTTCCAACCTCCGTCATTTACATAATTTTCTGGATCTGGTTTGCCTATCTTTTTTGCAAAAGCCACCAACATTTCATGCCAGTGAACATATTGATCATACATATGAACCTTTGATAAGAATTCAGACCAACCTCCATTATTTGGGCAGCACCAACATCCAACTCGTGTATATCCAAGCCGATAAGCATCATTAAAATCTATGCCCGTTGTAAGGATATATAGCCACACGTCAAAATCAATCCAATCTATTATCGGAGCTGCCACTGTCTGTTTAGAAATTTTTGGGCTAGCACTTTCTCTTTTGTATTTGCTTCGACTTGCAGACTCACTATGCCTGATTCCCTGGAACGACAAAACATTTGTCTTGTTCTTAAATGCAGATGCAATAGTTTTTTGAATGGCACCCGTCTTAAAAACAGTACAACACCATCTCATTACTCTGCTTGGCGGTCCTACTATTTCACAAAGATCCTCAAAATTTTTTTCACGATTTTTTGCTGTAAGAACAGTTACACCTTTTGATTCTTCGTTCTTATTAAATCTCTTGCGATATTCTATCGTGAACGGAAATTCTAGTGTAGTATCGCCAAAAACATGAAGTACCTTATTAGTCCCAAGCGCCCTATTTACAATATGCGATGTCACAGTAGAATCTTTTCCACCACTGAAAGATACCATCATATCATCAATAGCAAATCTATCCTTATATCCTTTGACAAAATTAACAGCTTCCTCTGTAATATAATTATATCTGTCGGAATTTGCTTCTACAAATTTTTTCCTTATATCTTCAAAAAACTCATAATCAAGTTCGTTCTTATGTAAATCATACATCCCTTTTATCTGATGTATTTTTTCAAGAGGCCACTTATTTATTTTTGAAACCGATAGTTTTAGTTTATCTCCATCTACGATATATGCATCACTGCCATACCATACAGATTTTTTTTGAAAATATGATGGTTCCTTATCAAGTATAATAGCTAGCAGTAGCTTCTCCTCAGGAAATACTGGTCTTACATCTGTTGCTATATATTTTGCTTCTTTACCGCAACGTGGACATTCTTTTTCAAACACTGGCACATTGCAGTCTTCACACCAGTAAATCTTTGCTGAGGAATTAGTTTCATATCCACATTCCGGATTCAAACATTTTTTATCCGACATTGGAATACCCGCACTTTGTGCATATCCTTTCTTTACTCTCTAAATACATTCCCAATACAATAATTTTATCACATACCTATGGGACAATTGTGGTCAATACTAATGAGCATTCTGCTCATTAATTTTCTCTGCCTGTTCCTTACTTACCAAGCCAAGGAGCTTTTCTTCAAGCTGTTTTTTCTGCTTCTTCTTTAACGACTCTGATGACTGCACCATGTCAACCAAGAGCATTACCTCTGAAGCATCAAACTGCCTGGATACCATCTGATATCCTCCATTTAGTCCGGGGATATGCCTGATCTCTATTCCAGTAATCGGACATAAATCTACCAGATCATCAAGTCTCTTCTTTACAGTCTTTCTGTCCGGCTCGACATCATATTTTTCCTTGAGCAGTTTTATTATTTCTGTCTGGGAAATATAATGCCCCGCCTCTTCATCTGTGTAGTCTTTTAAGATGCAGTACAGATAGTATAAGATGTGTGATGAGTCTATATATTCTCTCATGTCAGGCCCTCCATGTGTGTCATCTGCTTATAATTATACTATTTCATAGAGAAAATCTAAAGAATGATTTATAAAATCAAGGGAGAAATTTACACAATTATGAAATCTGTTCAGAAAGTAACTGTCACTACTGTGCGAGCAATGCGTGTGTGGCCACACGCCGCTTTCGCAGCTCGTTGGGGAAGCGCCCCAAGCCCCTTGAACATCGCCGGTTTACCGGCGATGGCTGCGCGTCCTTACGGACGCTTTCTGCTGTCATGTTCCTGTTTTTCCCGTTCATTTTTCTCCCCGCTGAGGATTATTTTTTCATTCTTTTAGACATTGAACAAAGACTTCACTTCACTCTCCCAAACGCCACAAAATGACTCTGATAGTATGCTCCATGAAAATCATTCACTGCGACAGGATTCGATCATCTGGCTGTTAACGGCGCAAAACTGATTCCATCAAATATTCGCCAAAATATACTTGCTTTCTCTTCATGCCTGTGATAGATTATGAAAAAGATAACTCGTGAAGGATAAACGCTGGGTTCCAAAATGGAGTAAGCTATTTTGCTGAGCATTCCTATGTGCCTGGGGTCATCTTTTTTATTTTTCCTGCTAATACCGTAAAATATCAGATACGACTCACAGACAATTATTACATATAGAGAGGCACCTATGAATACTGTAAAAGGATTAAAACCTGCCACAAAAATGACGGCCAATATCGAAGATTTTCTTTCTCCTGTTCAGGTCGATTCTATTCGTCAGGTACAGGCCACTTTGGCAATTGAAGGTTTATCCGTCGACGATAAATCACTTTCTGTAATGAAGAAGATTGCCCATGGTGATATGACATATGAAGAAGCCATAGCTGACCTTAAAATGAACACAAGGCTACTATAGATAAACCGGCGATGGCTTCACTTCACTCTCCCAAACGCCACAAAGTGATTCTGGTAGTAAGCCTTATGAAAATCATGCACTGCTACCGGATCTCCGGCGCCGATCATTCTGCCGTCGCCCAAGTAGAGTTCTACATGGGTGATGTATTTGCTGGTATCGGCTGTAGTTTTGGTAAAGAATACCAGGTCACCGGCTTTTGCCTGGCTCTCATCTGTGAAATGCTGTGTCATATCGTACTGTCCTTCTGCACTGTCTCATCGTCAAAATCTACGACCAACAGATACTGGCAGACCACCGGAACGTAGAACATACCTCCGTAATCATAGCGATAGTCATAGCCATAACTTAGTGATACAGCATTTTTGTATGGTACCTTCCTGCCTCCGGATTTCTGCTTTGCAAACTTCTGTCATCATTATCGCAAGCAGATAATCTACATAATCGCCTATGCCATCCTGCTCAGCGTATTTCTGAACTGTATCACGATAAGCCATGACCTCTTCACTTACATTTAAAAGACCGATATTTGCCTGTTGCTGCGCCGGCAGTACCGTCATTCTCTACCAGCACACGGTTTCCGAGCACGTTCTTCACCTCTGCGTCTTTTCTGTTTGTCTGCACCTCTACTGCTACTCCACCAATCAGGTAATCCTTTGTATCTGCCGGACCGTGAAACCATATCTGACTTCCCAACACTTTCTCCATGTCTGCTCCTTTCCCAAAATAGGCATAAAAAAAGCAGTTCCGGACGGAACCGCCATAAAGCGGCGCCAGCCGAAACTGCATTTATTTTTTTTGGTCAAATAGGTTAAAGTAAATGGCTGGTTTATTGCAGAATCCAACATTGCTTCATCTCGAATGCCATCAGATCCTCCAAACTGCAAAATCATCTGCGAATGTAATAAGAGAATCTGTTGTTTGGTAAGCATTTTCATTTAGCAAGTTCCTCATAAACATGTTTGTTCCGTTTCATAAGTTTTTCTGATGATGTAAGTACGTCTTCATCCGAGGCAGCCTTTTGTGATTCCTCTTGCGGCTCATAGTGAACGGTCAGAAAAACCTTATTATTCTTTAGAATAGTAACATCGCCATATTCCACAGCCATGCGGGCAACTTTAGAGAAATTCTGATTTGCTTCTGTCATCGAGACAGTTTTATCTGTATCAATTATCATGATATGCACCTCCTACTAATATAGTATAGATAGATTCTAGGATTAATTCAAGGTATATAACATAATTTTATAAGCATATTGCATCAAAATAGAAATTAGCACTTAAACTGTGCTATAACACAATATCCGTATTGAGAACGGCAGAAAGCATTGCTTTTCTAATTATACAGGGATATGCACAGAAAAACACTTTACGAGAACGAATTCATACATTTCGTCTGCGGTCAGCAGAGCGCACTTGCCATCTACAGGCACGGTCTTGTGGAACTTATTAATCCGAAGAGCTTTTCTGTCGAAGGCATTTCTCCGATGAATATCGGGCAGAAATATGCACTCTATGCACTGCTTTCTGATGATTTTCCTCTTGTAATCCTTTCGGGAGTAGCCGGAAGCGGTAAAACTTTTCAGGTAAGTGAACCGTTCTTTTTTATCTTCGTGTGCATACCCTTGCTTCTGGTGTTTATTTTGTTCCTGACGCGGGTCTTCTCTGAACCTGAAAGAATCCGCGGCTGGAAATCATTCGTGTATTTGACACCTGAAACTGAGCAAGGGATGACCTTTGCGTCATTCTTCGCGGTCAGCTTTTTATTTTTAAAAGTAAACGTCTGCGTAAAGATCATCGTATCCTTATCGCCTGGGTTCGAATTTCCTCCAAAGCAGAAGTTGCCAAAACTGTAGACGATATATCTGCCCTTGTACTTCTCTATTCCCTGTAATACGTGCGGGTGAGAGCCAAGCACCAGGTCAGCGCCCCAGTCGATTGACTTATGTGCGAGATGTGTCTGAGTACCATTCGGCCTTGCGTCCTGTTCGATTCCCCAGTGAAAATAGATGATTATCAGATCAGGCTTTTTCTTCTTTGCCTTTTTAATCAGCTGTTTGACATACGCGTCCTTTTTACCCTGAGACGGCAGGGCATTTACGCCGATCATGGCTGTTTTTACACCCCTTATGGTCTTATATGATATATCGTCGTAGCCAAAGCACTTGATGCCGGCACCTCTTACCGCTTTTTTCGTATCCTTAAAGCCCTGGCTGCCAAAGTCCATAGTGTGGTTGTTTGCTATGGTTACGGCCTCGACGCTGCCCTGGGTCAGGATTTTTGTGTAGCCCTTCTTCCCCTTGAAGGTGAACGCCTTGACCGCTCTGTTCGTACTGTTTGTAAGCGTACCCTCAAGATTTACGATAGTAAGGTCGTCCTTTGAAAAGACCTTTTTTACTTTCTTTAAAAAATACGAGCTGTCCTTTTCATCGTACTTCTGATTGAAGCGGTTATTAAACCTGCTGTCCACACCCAAAGTACAGTCACCGGCAGCTGAGATCTTAATCTTTACGATCTTGTCTTTCTTTTTATTTTTCTTCTTTGTGGTTTCAGCGTCGCCGCTTGCGTTAGCTGCAGTATCTGTAGTACTTCCGGAACTGTCTGTGACAACAGCAGAACCATCTGATGAACTTACTGTCTCGGTAGAAATATCAGTTGAATGTGCTGTAACTCCATTTCCTGACATACAGGATGTCAATGCCAGAATCAGGCCCATCATTACAGCTGTTGAAATGATTTTTATCTTATTCATGTCCTGTCCTCTCTATACTTATTTGTGCGAATTCATTCTATCACGGATATCTGCAATTAGCAATCGACACAGGTATTAAGGCATAAAAAAAGCGCCAGGGGAAAAATCCTCTGGCACCAGGCTTTTACTTTCTTACTGATTTTACGATTTCAGCAGCCTCGCGGCATTTCTGCTCGATCACATCGAACTTACCTGCCTTAATCAGGTCTCCCTTTACCATCCAGCTTCCGCCGGCGCAGAAGATTTTTTCATCCTGCAGGTATTCCCTGACATTATCTGCATTTATACCACCTGTAGGCATAACCTTAAGTGTGGTAAGTGCTGCTGTGATGGACTTTATCATCTTAAGACCACCTGAAGGCTCAGCCGGGAAGAACTTTACATGGTCAAGACCCATATCGATGCACTTTATCATCTCAGATGGTGACTGTGTGCCAGGGCAGACCGGAATATCCTTCTCAAGGCAATACTCAACGATCTCAGGATCAAGGCCAGGGCTCACGATGAACCTGGCACCGGCATTTACGGCCTTGTCTACGTTTTCCTTTGTAAGAACAGTTCCTGCCCCTACAACCATATCCGGGAACTTCTCTGCCATAATCCTTATGGATTCCTCGGCAGCAGAAGTTCTGAATGTGACCTCAGCAGCCGGAAGACCGCCATTTACAAGTGCTCTTCCGAGTGGCTCAGCGTCAGCGGCATCCTCAAGAACTACAACCGGAATGATACCGATCTCACTGAATCTCTTAAAAACTTCCTCTGTTTTTTTTGAATTTGCCATTTGTATTCACCTTTTATTTTTTAAAAATTACCTCTTAACCCTCGCATCCCCGTTGTTCATCAGTGCTTCGACCTCTTCACAGACAGCCATTGTGTTATCTCCAGGAGTCGTAACAGCAAGAGCTCCGCTGGCAGCACCGTACTCGATTGCCTTCTGTGCATCCTCTGTAGTAAGCATTCCGTAGATCATGCCTGAAGAGAACGCATCTCCAAAGCCAAGTCTGTCATAGATGTCGAGATCCTTATAGAGTCTTGTCTGCTTTACCTCACCATCTACACAGCAGACTACCTGCCAGTCATTAACTGAAGCAGTTGTTACAGTATCAAGCATGCAGACAGCCATCTTGCAGTTTGGATAAGCCTTTGTGACCTTCTGAAGCATTCTTCCGTAAGTCTCTGGATCGAGATGAGAAAGGTCCCCGTTATCATCGGTCTCTATTCCAAGGCAGGTCGAATAGTCCTCTTCGCAGCCTACAAGGACATCGGCATATTCAGCGATCTTTCTGTTTACTTCCTGGCACTTAGGAAGTCCGCCAATGGCTTCCCAAAGTGAAGGACGGTAATTTAAATCATAAGAGATTACTGTGCCATACTTTTTAGCTGTCTTTAAGCACTCAACTATAGTCTCAGCTGAGGTCTCTGAAAGTGCTGCATAGATTCCTCCGGTATGAAGCCATCTGACACCATCCTGACCGAAGATCTTCTCGAAATCAAAGTCGTCAGCGCTCATCTGGGAGATTGCAGAATTGAATCTGTCAGGGCAGCCAATGCCGCCGCGAAGACCGAAGCCTCTCTCACAGAAATTTATGCCGTTACGGCAGATACGGCCGATGCCGTCTGTCTTTTTATACTTGATATACTCGGTTGAAACACCGCCCTGCTCTATAAGGTCAGTAAGAAGTCTTCCAACCTCATTTTCAGCAAAAGCTGTGATTACAGCAGTTCTCTGGCCAAAGCATTTGTGAAGGCCACGGATTGAATTGTACTCTGCTCCGCCCTCCCAGACTCTGAAGCTTCTCGCAGAGCGGATTCTTGAATCGCCCGGGTCAAGACGCAGCATGATCTCTCCGATAGATACCGCATCGTATTTACAGTCTTCTATTTTTCTAAGTCCTAAATTCATATTCTTTCTCCTCGTGACAGCTGTGCTGCAAATGCTTATTTATCGCCTACCTTTACGTCCTCAACGCCTTCAACGTCCTTGAACTTTGACTCATCGAGCTGGCTTGGATCCTGGCCGATATATGCTAAGATACCACCATCGATGTATACGACCTGACCATTGATGAAATCAGAAGCCGGGCTTGCAAGGAATACTGCAAGACCCTGAAGATCCTCTGTAGTTCCCCATCTCTGTGCAGGTGTCTTTGATCTGATAAATCTGTCGAATGGATGCATAGAACCATCCGGCTGCTTCTCTCTTAATGGAGCAGTCTGCGGAGTAGCTATGTATCCAGGTCCAATGGCGTTGCACTGGATGTTGTACTGGCCATACTCTGAGCAGATGTTCTTCGTAAGCATCTTAAGGCCGCCCTTGGCTGCTGCATATGCAGAAACTGTCTCACGGCCGAGCTCAGACATCATTGAGCAGGCATTTATAATCTTGCCACCGCCACGCTTGATCATTCCTGGAATTACTGCCTTTGAGCAGAGGAATGGGCCGGTCAGATCGACTGAGATAACCTGATCCCACTGAGCCTTTGTCATTTCTGTCATAGGAATTCTCTTGATGATTCCTGCATTGTTTACTAGGATGTCGACTCCACCGAACTTCTCTTCTACAGTCTTTACGAAAGCGTCAACCTGCTCCTCATTTGTTACGTCGCAGACAGCACCGTAAGCGTCGATTCCGGCCTCTTTGTAAGCCTTCATACCTCTGTCTACAAGCTCCTGATTTATATCGTTAAAAACGATTCTTGCTCCAGCCTCAGCGTATGCCTTAGCATATGCAAGTCCAAGACCATAGGAAGCTCCAGTGATCCATGCTGTCTTTCCGTCGAGTCTGAATTTTTCCATTACACCTGACATTTCATTTTCCTCCTGAAATAAATTATTGTTAAAATCAGAGCAGATCCTTTGGATCTACCTCATCCATATCATCAAAATCCTGGTTCTCACCGACCATAGCCCAGATAAAGGTGTAGTTCTTTGAACCGCAGCCACAGTGGATAGACCAAGAAGGTGAGATGACAGCCTGCTCATTTCTCATAACGAGATGTCTTGTCTCATTTGGCTGTCCCATGAAGTGCATAACGAAATCGTCTGCCTCCATATCGAAATAGATATAAACCTCCATCCTTCTGTCATGGGTGTGGCAAGGCATTGAATTCCAAACACTGCCCGGCTCGAGGTGAGTCATGCCCATCTCTAACTGGCAGGACTCTACCTGACCAGGAAGGATGTATTTATTTATCGTACGCTCGTTGCTGTTCTCAAGTCCGCCGAGATGCTTCTTATTTACCTCAGAGATCTCTACATCGTAGTCATGCTCTGCCTTCTTATCCTTTAAGATTCTCTTAGTAGGACATGTTCTGTGAGCAGGACCGCTGGCTAAGTAGAACTTTGCCGGTTCATTTTTATCATCACTTGAAAAAGTAACCGACTTTGTTCCTTTTCCGATATACATACCATCTCTTGGTCCGATCTCGTATGTAACGCCGTCAGCAACTATTTTTCCAGCTCCGCCGATATTTATGACACCGAGCTCTCTTCTCTCGAGGAAATACTCTGCTCTAAGCTCATCTCCTGCTACGAGATCAAGTGACTTATCTACAGGCATTGCACCACCGAAGATGATCCTGTCTATATGACTGTAGATAAGATTGATATCATCCTTTACAAATACCTTCTCTACGAGAAACTCTTCTCTGAGTCTCTTTGTGTCATAATTCTTTGCATCCCTGGGAGATGCTGCTGTTCTTAGTTCCATTTTTCCTCCTGTTCCTGACTGTGTAGTCCTTAAATGATGAATCAGCAATTCCTGCTAAGACATCCTCATTTAATTCTTCTCCAGTCACAGATACATCGTCTACGGTTAACTGCTTTACATTCTCTGCAAATATAGGAATCCCGCTTATTGGCTCGAACTGATCCATCATCACGGGTGTCATGTCAACTCTCTTGCCACAAGGAATGAAGTCTGCTGAGATACCTTTGAGCTCTATCGATTCTACCGGCATTTCCGGAAGTCCCTCCACACAGAGGAGTGAAGCATCGACTCCATGGCAGACTGTATCGGAGATCGAAATTTTTCCAATAGATGGGGTCATATCATCGACTTCGTATGCCTTCTTATCCTGAACATATTTCGAATGGCCATCCGGATCACAGAAATAAAACATATTCACTGTGACTGGCATTGGTATGTCATTCATTACTATATGGTCGAACTTCAGATCATCGATAACACTGTCTTTTCCGCGTCCTCTTCTGGTCTTTATCCTTACACCACGGTCTGTGCCTTCGAAAACACACTGGGTGACATTTACATGATTTACACCGCCGGCTATCTCAGAGCCAATTGTCACTGCACCATGTCCGTTTTTAAACAGACAGTTGCGGACAACGATATCTGAGGATGGCTTGTGGTGATACTTTGCCATATAATACTTGCCGCTCTTTATCGCTATGCAGTCATCACCGACATCTATCACAGTACCGCTGATAAGCACATTTGAGCAGCTCTCCGGATCTATTCCATCGGTATTTGGCGAATCAGCCGGATTCCTTATGCTGATACAGCAGAACTCAAGTCTGTCTGAATAATACGGATGAATCGTCCAGGCTGGTGAATTCATAATAGTGACACCTGCCATTCTTATATGGCTGCATCTTACTGTAAAAAATGTATTCGGGCGCCAGGCGCCTCTCTTCACCTTCGGATTTTCCCACCAGTCTCCATTATCGGCATTGCCATTAATAGTACCGCGTCCTATGATATCTATATCCTTTGCATCTATTGCTGTAAAAAGTGACGCGTATGAAGTAAGCGGATTTCCTTCCCAGCTTGCAAAGGAGATTTCATGGACCTCATCCTGACAGGTAACCATTCCCGGAAGCTTCGGATATTTATCTCTGTCGGTCTCGCCAACTATCTCAGCGCCGGTATCGATATAAACTGTAATACAGCTTTTTAAAAAAATCGGTGCACATCTGTACTTCCCAGCCGGGATATATACGGTGCCTCCGGCAGGACAGGCGCTTATGGCTGCCTGAATAGCTGCTGTATCATCATGAATACCGTCACCTGCGGCTCCGAATTCACTGACATCGAGAAGTACGGTCTCACTTTTTGTCTTAAAGGTCTGCTTTTCTCCGTTTATCTCAACCTCATAAGTCGTATCGGGAGTAAGTCCGTCCAGATAGATCACATTTCTGTCGGTGTCGTATATTTTTTCACCATTGATACTGACTGAAACCGGAGCCTTGGTATGGAATGAATCCTCATTATTTAATTCTATGGTTACGCACCTGTTATAGATGCCCGATATCCTGTAATCCATATGTTTTTCTCCTGCGCATTTCGGTGTACGCAAGTACGAAAGGTCCTATGCCCTTCGCGTCATTCTCGACTACGGGTTCGCTGTAGTAATACTTTCTGGTGCCGTCTCTTCTGGTCTTTCCTCCGAGACCTGCTACCATGCAGATACCTCCGAGCTCGATTTTTACGTCGTCACCGTTTTCCTCTATCGTCAGGTATTTATCCATTATGCCTTCAAAGGCACGGACTCCATACTCACTGTAACGCTCTGGTAAGACCTTAAGCCTTACCCCTTTAAGAACAGCATAAGCGAAAAGTGCACTTCCTGAAGTCTCTAAGTAATTGCCTTCTTCACCTGGGTAATTGATGACCTGATAGAACATTCCACTCTCATCCTGCCACTTGATCATCGAATCTACGAGATCCTTAAACATACCTGAAAGCTGACGGACTTCATAGTACATCGTCTCACTCATAGCGTCGATCGTATCGACAAGAGCTGCTGCAAACCAGCCTTCGGCGCGGAGCCAGAAGTTCTCAGAACAGCCTGTGGTCTTATCGGCCCAGTACATTTCCCTGCTCTCATCGTATCCGTGGTAGTAGAGACCGGTCTTTTCATCACGCTGGTATTTTCTTACATTTAAGAACTGCTGCATGATGTCGCGGCAGCCTTCCATTTTCCTGAATCTGGTCTCGTAGATCGTGTAAAACGGCTCTGCCATATACAGTCCGTCGAGCCAGACCTGATTTGGATAGATCTGCTTGTGCCAGAATGAGCCAGCCTTTGTCCTTGGCTGAATGTCGATCTGTGAACGGATCAAATCAGCTGCCAGACGGTATTTTTCTTTTCCGGTAATATCGTAAAGCATGAAGAGATTTCTGCCCATGCTTATATTGTCGAGATTCTTTTCCTGTGGGTCGTATGTTTTTATTTTTCCATCATCACATACAAACCAGCCGACATAGGAGTCTGCAAAGTCCAAGTATTTCTTATCCTTTGTGTCCTCATATAGTGCCAGCACAGCTGTTATCATACAGCCGTCGATGTAGTTCCATACTGCCCCTCTTTTTAAACGTATCGACTCCTGATTCCACAGAGGTTTGTCCGGTGTGGATCCCTTCATCAGGATGTCGATATATTTTTCTATTGCTTCGCCTCTGTTTTTATACTTTGTCATATACCGCCCTTATATGGTTTAACGCTGCCACAGCATTTGCTGGTGTGGTGTTCTCAAGTGTCGCCTGAATATACGGCTTCTTTTCCTTTGCAAACCGAAGCACCTGGCTGTAATCCATATCCCCGAGACCACATGCCATACATGTCATCTTATCATCCGTTACCCTGTAATCCTTCAGATGGATCATCGCAATTTCTTCCCCGAGTTTATCGATAGCGTCCTTTATTGTTTCATCGCGTTTATCTATCTGATCTGGTGCTAAAAGATTTACAGGATCAAAAATTATACGTAAGTTTGGCGAATCTATCTCGTCGAGAACAATCCTCGCCCTCTCAGGTGAACAGACTATGTGCTTGTAAACCGGTTCAATGGCTATTGTTACGCCAAATCTCTCCGCGTCTTTTACTACAGGCCGCAGGTTTTTTATAAAAGTATCTAGTGCTTTTCCAGTCCGGCAGCTCTCGTCACATCTGTATTCCCTGTTCGGTGCGCCGGTCTCTGTTCCGACCATTCCGCACCCTATAATAGATGCAAGTCTTAAGTGAGCCGTGTACATTTTTTGAATGCCACGAAGCTCATCAGGATCCGGATTCCCGAGATTCAGGTAGCAGCCTAATACAGCTGCGTCGAGCTCTGCTTCCCTTAAGCATCTCTTCAGATAAAAAGCATATCCTGGAGTAAGCGCTTCTATAGAATAGGGAAGTCCTGTGGTCTTTTTCAGTGCAAAATGGATACAGGAAAAGCCCTGACTTTTTACCATTTTCAGACGTTCTTCAAATGGGGCTTCTGCAGAGTCGTGAAGTCTAAGTCCAATCTGCATATGTTTCGTCTTTCTTAAAAAAGTCTTATTGCTTTTTTAACGACTCGACTAATGCATCCATTGCCAGATCTGCTTCCTTTGGATCATAATCCTCTTCGTCCTCATCTGATTCAGAAGAATGCTTTATGTATGTATCAAGGGTATTTGCATAAAATACTGTAAACAGATAAGCAATTGCGCCGATTCCGAAAGCAAGTGTTACAAAGTTTACTGCTGCGGAATACATGATGTTTAAGTAGCCAACTGCTCCTACTGTAACTACCATGAGGATCGTCTCCTTGAAATGACGGCAGGCGATAAGCACGGTGTAGTGCAGGGTATCCTTTACAGTGTTTACGAATTTTGACTGGATGGCAAAAACCCAGAGGATGGTGGCAACCCAGAACAGTGCTATAGCAATCATGATACCTGTGGTAATAGAGGATTTATCAATCCTGTGCCATACCACAAAATCCAACAGTATAAGCACTCCAGTGCCTCCGTAGATTCCCCAGATTGCTGTAGACTGCTTGAAGTTGCTCTTAAATGCTGAGAAAAAATTCTTTGTCGGATAACCGCTGTTATCATGGAGCTTTGAACAGCTGTATATGAGTGCTGTTGTAGAAGCTCCTATTGTAAAAATAGGAAGCGATGTTACAAGCCAAAGGAGGTTTAAATACCATATATAGCCGAATTTAGCAATACCTCTGACAACAGGATTATCCGGATCAAAAATTCCCTTCATATAATCTACCTCTGTTTCATAGTCGTTTCATAACAATAAGATGTCTAAAAGTATCAGCCCTTAACTCCTCCTGCTGAAATACCTTCAACGAACTGATTCTGAGCTGCGAAGAATACGCAGATATTCGGAAGGATTGAGATCAGTGAGATAGCAAGAACTCTATTCCAGTTGAATCCGGTATCTGCATCCATTGAAAGCTTGACGAAGATTGTAGCCGGATATTTAGCCGGTGTATTTACATAAAGAAGTGGTCCCATGAAGTCATTGCTTGACCACATGAATTTGAACAATGCGCAGGAAACGATTGCCGGCATAAGCATTGGAACGATGACCTTTATCAGTGTGGTAAAGGAATTACATCCATCGATTGCTGCTGCTTCCTCCATCTCCTTCGGGATGTTCCTTAAGAACTGTATCAGCATGAAGATGAAATATGTCTCTGTTGCAAACAGTGTCGGAACAATGAGTGGTAAATAGAGCTTTGAACCTACCCATCCGAATTTATTGAACATGATGTACTGTGGTACATTCAGTACTACCTGAGGAAGGAAAAGCATTGCCATCATGCAGGTAAAGAGGAAATCATGTCCCTTGAACTTAAATCTGGCAAATCCATAAGCGGTAAGTACAGAAGAAATAACTGTAAATACAACCTCAGGAATTACGTATGAGTAAGTATTGAGAAGTGCTTTCCAGATATTGATATTACCGCCGTAGCTTTCCATCGCATCCTTGTATCCTTGAAGAGTCGGGTTCTTCGGGATAGGATTTAAGGTGGTAAATATTTCTGCGTTTGTTTTGAATGTGGCACCAACCATCCAGATCAGAGGATAAAGCATAATGATACCAACTACTATAAGTACTATGTATCTTACGGTAACGCTTATTATTCTTCTCCGTTTGATTTTTGCCTGTGCCTGTTCTATTGTAAGTGAATTATTTGTCATAATGTCCTCCGATTAGTTATGATTCTTCATCGGCATAGTAAACCCAATGCTTCTGGCTCCAGAAAGCTACGAGTGTAAGTGCCATCAGAATGATAAAGAGAACCCATGCCTGAGCACTGGCCTTGCCCATTTCCCATGTATGGAATGCGTTGTTGTAAATAAGCAGCGACATCAATGTTGTCGAACCTTCCGGTCCTCCCTGTGTGATGATGTATGGTCCATTGAATTCCTGGAATGCCTGTACAAGCTGTGTAACCAGATTGTAGAAAATAACCGGTGTAATAAGTGGAACTGTTACATGGAAAAACTGCTGTGTCTTAGTAGCGCCATCGAGGCTGGCTGCTTCGTATAGATCCTGCGGAACACCTTTTAAGGCCGCCAGGAAGATGACCATTGCTGATCCGAACTGCCATACCCTCAAAAGACAGATGATAAACAGCGCCCAGTGTTTATCACTTAAGAAATTAGGAGCATCAATTCCGAATACTCCAAAGAATGAATGAATAAGTCCGTCACCCTTGAAAAGTGCTTTCCATAGAACTGCTATAGCTACAGATCCACCAAGGATTGATGGGATGTAATATGCAGTTCGAAAGAAGTTAACACCTTTAATTTTAAAATTAAGAATGTATGCTATGAAGAGTGCAAAGACAAGTTTGAGCGGAACTGTCATGAATGCATATTTGAATGTTACGATAAGAGCATTTCTTTCGTTTTCATTGATGAAAACGTCTTTGTAATTCTGTAAGGTGAAATGGAATTCTGAACCTGGTTCGAAGAGATTGTACTCTGTGAAGCTGTAGAATAGAGAAGATGCAAATGGATACATCTTGAAGACCAGAAAACCAATCAGCCATGGGAGAATAAACAGAAATCCCTTATTTGCTTTTAAGAAACTTTTTCCTTTGGTCAATTTGGTACCTCACTTGTGTTTAATTTAACAAACGGCCCGTCACATAAAACTTATTATGGCGGGCCGCTGATGATGAAGGAGAAATTTATTTATCTATAATTACTCAGCAAGTACTGTGTTGTATGCGTCGAATAACTTCTGGCCTGCCTCATCTACTGAATAAGAACCAGATGAAAGCTTTTCGAATACATCCTGATATGCACCTGTTGCGCTGTCCTTAAGTGATGCGTCATCGAACTTAGGGCTGAAGTATAATGGGTCTGAGTCAACAACCTCTGCATGAGCTGTGGACATATCATCACTGATTGCACCAGCCTTTGAAAGTGTATCATAAGCAGCCTTTGAAGCTGGGATACCACGCTCAGTTCCAAGAGTTGTAACACCCTCTGGATCATTTACGAGGTAGTTAAGGAGCTTAGCTGCTGCCTTAGGGCTCTTTGATGACTTTGTGATAGCGAAGAGCATTGATACCTTATCAGAAACTCCGAGGCACTTGTCTCCAAGACCTGTAAGCTCAGTACCAACTACGAACTCCTGACCTTCAGCAAGGTTTGAAACATACTTAGGTGAAGCTGTATCCCACTCGAATACACCTGCATAATGTCCATCGATGAACTTAGGATTCTCGTTTAATGCTACATCTCCATCTTCCTGGAGTGTTGCGATAGAAGGCATTACGTGGTTGTCCTCAAGGTTCTGGATGAACTTAACACCATCTACGAGCTGATCCTTTGTAACTGTAAGCTTGCCGCTCTCATCGATGATTGGCTCACCTGTGTTAGCCTGCAGATAGAATGACATCAGAAGAGCTCTATCATATGTGCTGAGTGAAAGTGGATAATAATCATCGCCAAGCTTTTCCTTAAATGTATTACCAGCTGCGATAAGATCATCAAGGCTCTTTGGAATATCGATTCCAGCCTTATCAAATGTTGTCTTGTTCCAGAAGAATGTTCTTCCTGTGATTGAAACAGGGATTCCTGCAAGACCACCATTTGAATCCTTGCACATATCAAGTACTGACTGATCATACTGGCTTAAATCAATGATGTCCTTGTAGTCATTTAAGTCTACAAATGCGGAACCGCCCTTATCATAATCTGTGATCCAGCTGAAGTTGATCTGTGTCAGATCTGAACCTGTCTGTGACTGATACTCAAGAGCTCTTGCTGCTTCCCAGCCGTCCCATGCACCGAAGTTAACCTCAACCTTGATGTTTGGATTTGCTTTCTGGAAATCGGTAACTGCTTTCTGAGTTGCCTCATGTCTGGTATCACCGCCCCACCAGTCAAATCTGATTGATGCGTTGTCTGATTCTGACTTGCTGTCTGATGATGAAGAACCAGATGAGCTGCTTCCACATCCTGCGAGGCAGGTAACTGCCATTGTTGCTGCCATAATAGCTGCGACGAGTTTCTTCTTCATAAAATAACCCTCCTAAGGTTTTTGTTTTTCGATTTCCCGGTTTTGAACCCTCATGGGGAAATCATTTCGTTTTTTATAAGATTCTTGTAAACGCTTACATTTTCTGTATCTGCTGATAACATTACACCAAATTTACAATCGGTACTACTATTTATTTTTCAAGTTTTCATAAAAAGTACTGTTTTTTTGTCATCGATGTGATATAATGGCTGTGAAAGCGGTAAAACACGGTTGTTTTGACTAGCCCTATACAATTTACACAAAAATGGTCCCTGTTTTTTGTGCACATTTCACAATAGATTTCAGGCCATATAAGTAAGGTCGGGTTTCAATTCATGTAAGCGTTTTCATATAATCAGCTGTTTAAGGCATTTGAGAGGAGACATCAAATGAGAGTTTCAAATAAGGACATCGACAGGATCTATATAAACGGCATCACCAGAGGTGCTGATTACAATATGTCCAGGAACCATTTTCACGAATACTATGAAGTTCTCTACATCAAAACAGGCTCCTGCCGCTTTTTTGTAAATAACGAATTGTATGATCTGAACAGTGGCGACTTCATGATCATCCCGCCACACGAGGTTCACGGGAACAAATACTTAGCACAGAGTTACAGATACAATCTGTATTTCAAGTCCGAGGATTTTGAAAGGCCCCTCTATAACAGAATATACGATATGTATCTGAAGAAATCCTGTTTTATACACATCCCAGGAACCTTCCGTGCAGACGCAGAACAGCTTCTGTCAAAGATGCTCACCAACGATAAAGCTGACGATGAGTACTCTAAAACGATACTGAAGAATTATCTGGCTATTTTTTTCATGAATCTCTGCCGCTACAAAATCGAGCCGTCTACCTATGGTATGGTCGGTATAAATGACAACCCTGAGATTCTCGAAGCTGCGCGCTTTATAACTGATAACTTCAACCAGGAAATAACTTTAAATCAAATGGCTGACATGGCCGGACTCTCACCATCATACTTCAGCAGAAAATTCCGCAGCGTAACCGGTATGGGAATGAAAGAGTACCTGAGTTTTCAACGCTTAAAACACGCTGCCAGGCTCCTTATCTCCACCACTATGTCTATCACAGATATTGCTTTGGAATGCGGTTTTTCTGACAGCAATTATTTTAAGGACGCCTTCAAGAATATGTTCGGTGAGTCGCCAAGAGCCTACAGAAAAGATGTTACCACAGACTCAATGATGTCTGAGAGCATAAAAAAAGCCGCCAGCAGACATAAGCTGACGGCGGAAATGATTCAATCCACTAAAACCCAGGATGGCCTTAAGTCCTGACCTGCTCCTGGGCCGTAAGAACCTGTCTCGGAAAACCTCACTCCCGCTACTGAGTACTCTTCTGACCAGATTTTCCAGCCAGCCTTTGCGATATGCTCTCCCAAGAAGCAGTTCTCAAGCCTTACATAGGCATGCTCTCTCCAGGGTCTTGCTATATAGCAGCTTCCAGCCGGAACATCTTTTTCAGCTGTAAAACGGCAGTTTCTCGCTGTAAAGCCTTTCCTACCCTCTGGAGTGCATGGCGCAAAGACATAACCCGACTCTACATTTCTAAACTCGCAGTCGTCGAAATACGCTTCTGCCCCGCCAAAAATATAATCCACACCTCCTGTTATAAGGCAGTTTTTAAAATAAAAGACTCTGTCTGTCCGCGGCCCATACTGCTTTGGCCCTAAAAAGCCGTCCTTCTCATGCTCCTTTAGAGGAAGCGGCGCTAAAAACAGCGTGTCCTGATGGCCGCAGATCCTGCAGTTCTCAAGGGTTATCCCGTCTCCATCGAGGTAGAGTGCGATAGCCTGCCCGACTCTTTTACCCGGCCCTGCATTATTTGAAAAACTACAATTAATGAATTTAATATTTTCTCCATCGCAGAGAACCGTCTCAGTTCTGAAGGTATGGTACGGTCTGCCGTCGGCGTGTATTTTTCTTGCATAAAGGTTTCCCATGTAATCAGTATTCTCTATGACCTGATCCCTGCCCGAGATAAAAATAGTTTTATCCTCTTCTGTCATCTTATCCTCCATTTTTTTGAAAAAACTATTGATTTTTATTTTTAAATCGTTTACATTGATGAATGTAAGCGATTACATATTTACATATCTGAGGTTTTTTTTCAAGTAAAAATTTATGCCACAGTTTTTTGCGTGGCTTGTGGGTACACTCTATGAAAAATATATACGATATAGCAAAGCTCGCCGGTGTCTCTATAGCTACTGTTTCAAGAGTAATCAACGGCACCGCGAAGGTAAGCGATAAAACAAGGGAAAAAGTGCTTGCCGTCATTAATGAGGAGGGCTACACTCCAAATGTCTTCGCTCAGGGACTCGGTACGAATACCATGCACACGATAGGTATCCTCGTTCCGATCATCACAGATATCTATATGTCAAACGCTGTCTATTATCTCGAGGAAGCGCTGCATGAGATAGGCTATGACTGCATCCTGACCTGTACCGGATTCCATTTGGACCAGAAGGAGCAGCATACTACAATGCTCCTGGAAAAACACACCGATGCCCTGATCTATGTCGGCTCGACCTATGCAGGCAAGGGTGAATCGCAGCATGAGACGCAGTACATAAGAGACGCAGCAGAGAAGGTTCCAGTCTTTATCATCAACGGTCTTGTCGAAGGGAAAAATATCTATTCTACAGTAAGTGATGATGTGAACGCTGTCTATTCCGTAGTAAGCTCTCTGATAAAATCCGGCCGGCGCAACATCGCCTTTCTCTCCGATTCGGCCTCATACTCTGCCAGACAGAAGCTCGCCGGTTATGAAAATGCCCTCTCCGACGCTATGCTGCCGGTCCGCGGAGAATACCGGATTCACCTGCGCAAGGATGACATTCACTATGTAAGAGATCTCCTTATCGGCTACAGGGACTTAGACATCGACGCCGCTGTAACAGTTGCAGACAGCATCGCGCTCGGTGTTCTTAAATATGCAAAAATCCGCGGGATTTCAGTCCCTGAAGACTTAAGCATTGTAGGCTACAACAATTCTGTTCTAGCGATTGGAGCAGATCCAGAGATAACTTCGATAGATAACCACATCGAGGACGTCTGCCGCCTGACTGTAAACCGCCTGAATACTGTTCTCTCAGGAGAAGGTGAGATAGAACCTTCGGTCTGTGTCAACTGCACTTTAAAGAAGCGCTGCACGACAGATTTTTAACTGAATATTTCACAATGCTTTATTTACAGGCGTCCGTCAAGAACGTCTGTATTTTTTTGTAAGGGCTTTCAATTTTCCTCTTGACATTTACTAAAAACAGGTATATTCTTCGTATTGTAAGCGCTTCCATTTTTCACAAAATCCTGATTTATTTATCCATGATTTTGCTATTTACTGTATCGGACTATTAACGGCAAAAAGGAGAAAATAAAATGACTCAATTTATGAGCAGAGATTTCATGCTGAAAAATGAGACAGGAAAGCACCTCTACCACGACTACGCAGAGTCTCTTCCAATAATAGATTATCATTGTCACATCTCACCAAAGGAGATCTACGAAGACAGACGTTTCCAGAACATCGCTGAAGTATGGCTCGGTGGAAGAAATGCCGACGGCAGCTATTTTGGCGACCACTACAAATGGAGACTTATGAGAGCCAACGCTGTTCCAGAGGACGTAGTTACCGGATCAGCTGACCCATACGACAAATTCGTAGAATTTGCAAAGATGCTTGAGATGGCTATCGGAAACCCTATGTACCACTGGTCAAACCTCGAGCTCCACAAATACTTTGGCATCACCGAACCACTCACATTTAAGAACGCTAAAGAGATCTGGGACAAGACCACAGATATGCTTCAGCACGACCCGAACCTCACAGTCCGCGGCATCATCAGACAGTCGAACGTAAAGTTTATAGGCACTACTGACGACCCTTGCGATGACTTAAGCTGGCATGAAAAATTAGCTGAAGTCAAAGACTTAGGCTTTACAGTAGCACCAAGCTTCCGTCCTGACAAAGCCATCAATATCCATAAAAAGGGCTTTAAGGAGTACATCGCCAAGCTTGCTGCCGCAGTAGGCAAGGATTCTATTTCCTCAGCTACAGAGGTCGTAGAAGCTCTCTACAACAGGATTGACTTCTTCAAGAAGCATGGCTGCCGCGCTTCAGATCACGGCATCGACTACGTGCCGTTCGTAAAGTGCTCTGAAGAAAAAGTAAACGAGATCTTCAAAAAAGCCATTAACGGCGAAGTTCTTACAAAAGAAGAAAAGGACGCATATCAGACCTTTATCCTGCTTGCTCTCGCAAGAAAATATCATAAAGAAAATATCGTAATGGAGATTCATTTCGGCTGCACCCGTGACAACAACAAGAGAATGTTCGAGCTCGAGGGCCCTGATACCGGTTACGATATGGTCGCAAAGACAAGCTGCTACAATGAGCTCGCTGCCTTCCTCTCAGAGCTTGATGAAAAGGAGGAAGTTCCAAAGACCATCCTCTTCTCTCTTGACGAGGCTGATTTCACTCAGATGGCTACAGCTATGGCATGCTTCCAGGGTACAGAGGTACCTGGCAAGATTCAGCTCGGTGCTGCATGGTGGTTCCTTGATTCCCGCGACGGAATGGAAGCTCAGATGAAAGCCCTTGGAAACAACGGACTTCTCGGGAACTTCGTAGGAATGCTTACAGATTCGAGATCATTCCTTTCCTATACAAGACACGATTACTTCAGAAGAATCGCCTGCAACCTGATCGGAGCGTGGGTTGAGGACGGCGAGTATCCTGATGATGAGGACAGCCTGAAGAAGATAATTAGCGGCATCAGCTACTACAATGCCGAGAGATATTTCAATATATAAGAGGAAAAAATAAATGTCAGACAAACTTAATTATAAATCACTTGAGAAAGCCGGATATGACGGCTATATATTAAAGGATGCTCCTGTAAAGGTTCTCCAGTTCGGCGAAGGAAATTTCCTTCGTGCTTTCGTAGACTACTGGTTTGACATGTCAAACGAGAAGGCTGGCTGGAACGGCAAGGCAGCTGTAGTTCAGCCTATTGCCCAGGGTCTTACAAAGCTTATAAACGCACAGGAAGGTCTCTACACTCTGTATCTCCGTGGCAGCGAGAATGGTGAGAAGGTCAACAGAAAGCGTGTGATCTCAGTCATCGACAAGTGCTACAACCCTTATGAGGCTGATGACTATAAGAGCATCGTAGATATCGTAAAGAGCCCGGACCTCGAGTACATAGTTTCAAATACAACTGAGGCAGGTATTGTATATGACCCTTCTGTAAAGGCAGATGATACCCCACAGGCTTCATTCCCAGGAAAGCTTACCGCCCTTCTCTATCAGAGATTTAAGGCCGGCCTGGACGGACTTACAATCCTCTCCTGCGAGCTTATTGATAACAATGGTAAAGAGCTTGAGAAGTGCGTCCTCCATCACGCAGATGACTGGGGCTTAGGCGACGATTTCAAGAAGTGGCTCGACGAAAAATGCCTCTTCTGCTCTACTCTTGTAGACAGAATCGTTCCAGGACGTATCAGAGACGCAGAGGAAGTAAAGAAAATTACCGAAGAGAACGGATACGAGGACGATCTTATCGATGTAGGTGAAGTCTTCGGTGTCTGGTATATCGAAGGACCTGAGGGACTTGAGGACAAGCTTCCGTTTAAGAAAGCCGGCTTAAATGTCCATGTAGTACCTGAGGTTGCTCCATACAAGAAGCGTAAGGTTAGAATCTTAAACGGTGCCCACACCTCTTTCGTACTTGGCGCTTACTTAGCTGGTTTTGATATCGTCCGTGACTGTATGCATGACGATGTGATTCACGGCTATATGAACAAAATCCTCTATGATGAGGTAATCCCTATCCTTCCTCTCGATAAGGAGGACTGCAAAAACTTCGCAGCTGCTGTGACTGACCGTTTCAACAACCCGTTCGTAGATCATCAGCTGCTTTCAATCTCTTTAAACTCCACCTCAAAGTGGAAAGCTAGAGACTTATCATCTCTTCTCGAGTACTATCAGAAGTTTGACAAACTCCCAGAGGGTCTCTGCATGGGATTTGCCGCATACATCGCATTTTATTCAACAGATATCCAGCGCAGAGAGAACGACGCCCTTATCTGCAGGCGTCCTGCAGGCAATGAATACAGAGTCTGCGATGATGTCTGGGTACTTGACTTCTACTATGAGCACAAGGATTCAGACGACAAGACACTAGTTCACGATGTTCTTTCAAATAAGAAGATGTGGGACGAGGATCTGACACAGATCAAGGGTCTTGAAGCAAAGGTTCTTGAGGACTTAACAACTATCCGCACCAAGGGTGCAAAAGAAGCCTACGCTTCTATTCAGTAAAATATGGATATAATACATATAAATCCAGGCGATAATGTAGCCGTAGCTTTACGCGATATATCATCAGGCAAGACAGTAACCGCCGATGGTATAAGCGTAACTGCAAAAGAGGCAGTAAGCCGCGGCCACAAGATTGCCCTTAAGGATATAAAAAAAGACGACAATATCATTAAATACGGCGTTCCAATAGCCCATGCGACAGCCGATATCGCTGCCGGCTCATGGGTCCATACTCACAATGCCGCAACCAATCTCTCAGAGAAATCAGACTACAGATATGACCACAAGTCATACAAGCTTCCAGCCCCTGTGAAGGCCACCTTCAATGGCTACTTGAGAAAAGACGGAAGTGTCGGTATCAGAAATGAGATCTGGGTCCTCCCTATCGTTGGCTGCGTAAATGACGTCGCCAAAGCTCTTGTAAGAGAGAATCAGGACCTTGTAAAAGGAAACGTTGAGGGACTTTACAGCTTTTCTCATCCGTTTGGCTGCTCACAGTTAGGTGACGACCTTGAGAATACCAAAAAGATCCTCTGCGCCCTTGCCAAACACCCTAACGCCGGAGCTGTGCTCTGCGTCGCTTTAGGCTGTGAGAACCTGACTCTTGATAAATTCAAGGAAGGCCTGGGTGACTACGATTCAGACAGGATAAAATTCCTCGTATGTCAGAATGAGACAGATGAATTTGCTGCTGGAAGAAAGCTCTTGGAAGAGCTGGCTTCCTATGCCGGATCATTCGAGAGAACTCCTCTTCCGGCCGATAAGCTTATCATCGGCATGAAGTGCGGCGGAAGTGACGGTCTGTCCGGTATCACCGCAAATCCAACTGTAGGACGTTTCTCAGACCTGCTCTGCGCTTCAGGCGGTACTACAATACTTACTGAGGTTCCTGAGATGTTTGGAGCAGAAAATATCCTCTTCTCCAGATGTAAGGATGATGAAGTATTTAAAAAAGCCGTAAACATGGCTAATAATTTCAAAAAATACTTCACCAGCCACGGCCAGACAGTCTATGAGAATCCATCTCCGGGAAACAAGGCCGGAGGAATCACTACACTTGAGGATAAGTCCTGCGGCTGCATCCAGAAGAGCGGCTCAGCACAGATTCAGGATGTTTTGGGCTACGGCTCCTCAGTTAAAAAGAAGGGCTTAAACCTCCTCTACGGACCAGGCAACGACCTCGTTTCAGCGACTGCCTTAACCGCTGCCGGAGCACAGCTCATTCTCTTTACTACAGGACGTGGAACTCCATTTGGAGCACCTGCTCCTACTGTAAAAATATCCTCCAACACTGCTCTCTCCAAAAAGAAGAGCGGATGGATAGATTTCAACGCCGGCGCTGTCGCTGACGGTGAAATAACTCTTGACGAAGCCGGCAGAAACCTGTTCGACCTCGTAATAAAAAAAGCTTCAGGAGAAAAAACTCTCTCTGAGCTTCATGATTTTAGAGACATCTCTATCTTTAAGGATGGAGTTGTACTATAGATAACCTCCCAAATTTCTCCAACCCACCGCAGACGGAAAACTCCGCCTGCGGCTTTTATTTTTTCAGGAAAAATAAACGGATTAAACTACCATCTTCGGCTTATCCCAGAGGTTAAGCTTCTGTCCAATGCCTTTTTTTACGGCATTTCTATAGACCATTGTTCCCCATGCCACATCCTCTGTAGGCATTCCGCCGACTGAATAGATAACGATCTCGTTTACTCAGAAATAGCGTCTGCAAGAGCTGCAAAGGCTGCGTCATCAGATGGCTTTCTCATAGTCTTGATTGTAACGATTGGCTCTACGAGGGTAAGGCCCATTTTATCTACATACTCTTTCATTTTATTTGCAGCGAGAGGTCCCCATGAACCGTTCTGCACAAGGCCGACCTTTCTATTCTTAATAGCCTTGCACTGAAGGTGATAGAGGAAGTCCTCCATAGGTGGGAACAGATTTCCGTCATAGGTGCAGGCAGCAAGGATCATTCTGTCATAGCGGAATGCATTCTCAATGGCATACGATACATGCTCTCTGGTAAGGTCGCATCTGATGACCTTCTGGCCCTTCTTTGCGAGCTCGCCAGCGAACTGGAGCATAGCGTCCTTAGTATTACCGTGGATTGATGCGTATGCAAGGAGAATACCGCTCTCCTCCGGCGTATAGGTGCTCCAGTGGTTGTATTTGTCGATGTAGTATCCCAGGTCAGCCTGAAGTACCGGGCCATGTAGAGGCGCTATACGGGCGATGTCAAGGGTGGCTGACTTCTTAAGGAGTCCCTGTACAGGGTTGCCGTATTTGCCTACGATATTTGTATAGTACCTTCTGGCCTCGCAGATCCAGAAGCCCTCAGTCTTTTCTGCAGACTCGTCGAAGTGTCCATCTTCGTACTGCTTTATAGTACCGAAGGTTCCAAAACCATCTGCTGAGAAAAGTGTCTTCTCGCTCTTCTCATATGTCACCATAACCTCTGGCCAGTGAACCATAGGAGCCATGAAGAACTGAAGAGTGTGGCTTCCAAGAGAAAGCTCCTCGCCCTCTTTTACAGCGATGAATCTGTCAGTATAATCCTTATCGAAAAACTGAGGCAGCATAGCCTTTGTCTTTGCGGAGCCGACAAGCTTCATATCAGGATACTCATCAGCCAGCCAGCCGATATTTGCAGAGTGATCAGGCTCTAAGTGCTGAACGATAAGGTATGCAGGTTTCCTGCCATTCAATGCAGCCTTGAGATTAGCTCTCCACTGCTCACTTCCGCGTTTATCGACAGTATCCATAACTGTCAGTTTCTCGTCTTCTATCAGATAAGAGTTATATGTGACCCCATTTGGAACAGGGTACTGACTCTCAAATAAATCCAGGTCGTAGTCATCTACACCTAAGTATTTAACTGTGTCTGTAACCTTCATTTACATCCTCCTGTTCAGGTATTCAATGAATCACGTCCCTATAATAATAGGTAATTCCTGAACTGAAGTCAACCAAAAATCAATATCCGAGCTCTTCTCCAACAAGTACAACCTTAATACGTCCCGGTGTCTTTGAAGCTCTTGTTACTACAAACTGGCAGCAGATAGTGTTCTTAAGACAGTCCGCGCACTGTCCTGTAACCGCACAAGGAGTATCACAGTGAAGTCTTACAGTATTTGCAGGAGTAGCGATATTTCTTACGCGGCGGATTCCATCCTCGACATTTGGCACGACCTTGTTCATACCAGCGAGAACGATGACCTGATCAGGTCCGTAGATGAGGTAGCTTACCCTGTTCCCGTTACCATCGATATTTACCAGCTCGCCGTTTAAGGTGATGGCATTAGTACTCATAAGAAAAGTATCCGCATTTATCTGCAGACTCTTTAATCTGCTCTGTTCTTCCTTAGTCTTCGCATAATTTTCCCTTACGATAAGAGTCTGGCCGCTGTCGGTTATCATCTGCTTTAAGTCAGTGTTATCGATGGTCATTGAACCGCCGTAGGCGACAGTCCTTCCAGTCGAAGCAACTCCATCCATTCCAAGGGAGATGAGTTCAACGACCTTTTTCTTCGCACTCTCTATATCCGGGCAGTAAAAACCCTCCATATGTCTTGCTTCGAGCTTATGAATGATATTTTCAGCCTGGTTTTTATAAAAAATCTTCTTATTAGCGTCTGCTTCCATAGTTTCCTCCAAAAGAATGCATGCTTTTCAAACAACATCCTAATTATATATCCAGCCGCATTGTCTTTCAATATTTGAAAAATAAAAGCTTCAGCAGAGCACAATCCTGTTAAAATAATTGTACTGTTTAATAAGCTCCCTGTAATTCTTTGGTGTCATACCCGTGTATTTTTTAAAGTTGCGGATAAATGCCGGCTGGTCATAATAGCCAAAATCGGTTGCGACAGCGCTGATATTTGCTGAAGGATTTTTATCGATAAAATCAATCGCGCCCTGAAACTGCATTTTTTCTGCTTCATAGAGTTGCCTCCTTCCAATAAAAAAAACGGAGTTCCATTTGTTTTGAACTCCGTTGTCCTGATCTAAAGTATTCTCTTTCCCTGTCGCCAAGAAAGAGTATAGCCGCTGAAACAGACAAATAATTGTATTTTTGCGAACTGCTTTTATTTTTAAAAATAAAAAAACCGCCCGAAGGCGGTTAATTATCATTTCTTGAGGCAGAAATAACTGCCATCTACTGCCATGTAAGGCTTTGCCCAGGAGAAATATCTTCTGGCTGCAAAGTAGTAAAGAGTCTTCGGATGAGAATTCTTAATAAGCGCATCCTTTACTGCGTTAACTGTCTCTCCGTTAATTGTTACTCTGTTAAGAACTGAAGAATGAACGACAGTGAACTGTCCCCTCGCGTATAAGGCCTTTGTAACCCTGTTAGAACCACTGTAGCTTCTTGCTCTGTTTACGATAACCTCTGCTGTAAGCTCCTTCGCAGTGTAGCTTGATGAATCTCCAGCCTCTGCTGAAACAACTCTGCACATAAGATCGAATTCCTTTCTCGTGATATCAATCTGAGAAAGCTTTTTAAACTCGCTCCAGTTAAGACCTATAAGAGATTTCTCCTCGAAAGCAGTTCTCTGAGCCAGGCTCTTATTTCTTACGCTGATGCTTGATGCTCTCTTCTTCTTAAGCTGTGCTTTATATGCAGCTGTAAGCTTCTTGGCGTTTACTGGAACGTAAGCCTTTTTAGTAGTTGTCTTCTTTGCTGTCTTTACAGCAGCCTTTTTAGTCTGAGTGGAAACTGCTGTGGCAGCTATAGAAGAACCAGAATTGGCTTCGACTGTCGCAGCGGCCTGAGTATCATCTGTAGCAGCAACGGTTGTTTCTTCTGCTGCTGCCGGGATGGCTGGAACCATTGTTGTAAAAATAATGGCTGCCGCTATGGCTGTTACAAGCTTTATCTTCAAAATAAAAACCTCCGATGTATACCCCCATCTGAACAAGTGATATTATGACACAATTTTGTAACATTTGCAAGCGAATATTAACAATTTTCAATATTTCTTAAAGAAAACTCTTTTCAAAGCCACAGTTTACGCGGGACACAGGGCCAGGTATTTTTTCAGGAACATAAGAATATCATGAAACTTTTTTGGAAAAATAAAAAAAACAGACCGCAAAATGCGGTCTGCCCATCTCTAATGACAAAACTGAAAAGGGATTACTTAGCTGCTTCTGCTTCCTTCTCAGCTGCTGCTTCCTCATCAGCCTCAAGAACTGCCTCTGCAGCTGCGTCCATATGCTGATGCTCAGCGATATGAAGAACTGATGACTCAAGCGGTGTAGTAACATCGATATCCGGATTCTTTGAGATATCGAGGTCTGCAACTGTAAGCTCTGTTCCGATAGGAAGAGTTGCTACATCGATCTCGATCTTATCAACGATATCCTTAGGATATGCCTTGTACTCAATAGTACTTACATCTCTTGTGATGAATCCGTTTGTACGATCCTCGTTTAAGAGAACGATCTCTGCAACACCCTTAACCTTCTCAGTAGCGATAAGGTGCTGGAATGTCATATCGAGGAATCTGGTATTCAGATGATCCTTGTCTGCTGACTTGATCATCGTATCGTACTCTTTACCGTCTACTACGAGAGTAGCCTCAGATCCAACATGATGAGACTTCATGAACTGTGTAGCTTCGTTTGCGTCGATGACAAGTGAAAGTGACTCTGGAAGATCCTTTCCGCACATAGATGCTGTGATAAGTCCCTCGCGACGAAGAGCCTTAGCCTTCTTTGACATGTCACGTGTTTTAGCATTAAGTGATGCCATTTTAAAAACTCCTTTCTGCGGGCCGTTTTGACCCCAGGCAGACCCGGCTTGAATCTGCCGACAAAAATTGCGCCATTTGTTAATATACCACAGAATGCACTGTGGAATCAAGCTTTTATTTTTTAAACAGATTTAACAAAGCATTTGTTGTTACAGTTCACGGGTAATGTAAATTGATCTCTTACAGCAAATCATAACCATAAAACAGCATAAAAAATGACCTATTCAAAGTGCCAAAAAGTTTGAT
>ONBW01000050.1:0-983 GCA_900316165.1 uncultured Lachnospiraceae bacterium
GGCTTTGCGGCAGTGATCCTGATAGGAGCGCTTATACTTATGCTTCCCATATCATCGAGATCAGGAGAGATGACAGGATTTATGGATTCGCTCTTCACATCGACCTCAGCGGTCTGTGTGACAGGGCTTGTGGTGAAGGATACAGCAAGCTACTGGTCATTTTTCGGACAGGTAATAATACTTATCCTGATACAGATAGGGGGTATTGGAGTGATCACTATGGCCTCTCTGGTTTCCCTTCTGGCTGGAAAAAAGATCAGTCTGATGCAGAGGCAGACCATACAGAATGCTCTATCCACGCCTCAGGTCGGAGGATCGGTAAGACTTATCAGATTTGTGATAAAGGCTACAGCCATGATAGAGACGGCCGGGGCTGTGCTGCTTCTACCTGTATTTGTAAAGAGATTCGGGACGGTGGGCATATGGTATGCTGTTTTCCATTCGGTATCGGCCTTCTGCAATGCCGGATTTGACCTGATGGGCAGGCATACAGGAAGATTCAGCTCGCTTTGTGCATTTTCAGGGAATCTCTATCTTAGCATAGTCATATGTGCGCTTATAGTGGCCGGCGGGCTAGGATTTCTGGCCTGGGAGGATATAGCAGCCTATAAGCTTGAGATCCATAAGTACAGGATGCAGACAAAGGTGATAATAGCATCGACGGCTATCCTCATTCTTGTACCGACGATCCTGTTTTTCTTTATTGATTTTTCTCATATGCATCTGGTCAGGAGGTTCTCATGCTCCCTTTTTCAGGCTGTAACTCCAAGGACAGCCGGATTCAACACAGTGGATTTCTCAAGCATGACTGATCCGGGAAGAGTTATGATAATGCTTCTTATGCTGGTCGGAGGCTCACCTGGCTCTACGGCCGGAGGAATGAAGACAACGACTGTCGCAGTGCTTACAGCAAATGCATTTGCCATTTTCAGGCGCAGGAAAAATGCCAAGCTCTTTGGCAGGAGGGTAGACGATGAGGTGGT